>NZ_JBHVEE010000113.1:0-32849 GCF_042802415.1 Streptomyces sp. NPDC057486
CCCGGGTCGGGTGTCCGCCCCACGTGTGCGTGGGTGCGGGGGTCAGCCGCCGAGCGGGAGACCGTTGGTCGACAGACCGTTGGCCTTCACGCCGCCGGCGGGCAGTCCGCCGAGCAGGCCCTTGAGCGGCGAGGTGGCGTCGTGGACGACCTTCGTCTGACCGCTGCCGAGGAGCTTGGTGGCCGTGTCCTGGACCGGCAGGCTCCGGGTCGCGGTACCCAGCGCCGAGCCGGCGGCGGGCAGGGCGGACGCGGCGTCGACGGGCAGCACGGACGCCGAGGCGGTACCGGCGGCGGCAGCGGCGAAAGCGGCGCCGAGAGCGGCGACACCCAGAGTCCTGGCAGCAGACTGCTTCATGTGGAATTCATCCTTGGGGAAGGGGATGTGAGCGGCTCTGCAAACTAGTCAGCCCACGACCGGTCCCGCAAACATGCCGGACACGCCGAACGGCCGGGATTTGATCGTCCCGACCGTTCGGCAAAACGCGCGAATCAGCCCGCGGGGGACGAAGAGCCGCTGGTCGCAGCGGTCTGCTCGAAGAGCCACTCGGACTTCAGCTCGGCATATCCGGGCTTGATCACGTCATTGATCATCGCAAGACGTTCATCGAAAGGAATGAACGCTGATTTCATCGCATTGACCGTGAACCACTGCATGTCGTCGAGCGTGTATCCGAAGGTCTCGGTCAGTCGCTCGAATTCCCGGCTCATGCTCGTACCGCTCATCAGCCGGTTGTCCGTATTCACGGTGAGGCGGAAATGGAGCCTCCGCAGCAGCCCGATGGGGTGGTCGGCGTACGAGGCGGCGGCGCCGGTCTGAAGGTTGGAGGTCGGGCACATCTCCAGCGGGATGCGCTTGTCCCGTACGTACGAGGCGAGTCGGCCGAGCGTCACGCTGCCGTCCTCGGCGACCTCGATGTCGTCGATGATGCGGACCCCGTGGCCGAGGCGGTCGGCGCCGCACCACTGGAGCGCCTGCCAGATCGACGGCAGACCGAAGGCCTCGCCCGCGTGGATGGTGAAGTGGTTGTTCTCGCGCTTGAGGTACTCGAAGGCGTCGAGGTGGCGGGTGGGCGGGTAGCCCGCCTCGGCGCCCGCGATGTCGAAGCCGACGACACCCAGGTCCCGGTAGCGGTTGGCGAGTTCGGCGATCTCCAGGGCGCGGGCGGCGTGCCGCATCGCGGTGAGCAGGGCGCCCACCCTGATCCGGTTGCCGTCCTGACGGGCCCGGCGCTCACCCTCGCGGAAGCCCTCGTTGACCGCCTCGACGACCTCTTCGAGGGTCAGCCCGGATTCCAGGTGCTGCTCGGGGGCGTACCGCACCTCCGCGTACACGACACCGTCCGCGGCCAGGTCCTCGGCGCACTCGGCGGCCACCCGGAACAGGGCGTCCCGGGTCTGCATGACGGCACAGGTGTGGGCGAACGTCTCCAGGTAACGCTCCAGCGAGCCGGAGTCGGCCGCCTCGCGGAACCAGATGCCGAGCTTGTCCGGCTCGGTCTCGGGAAGGGCTTCGTAGCCCGCGTCGCGGGCCAGGTCGACGATCGTGCCGGGGCGCAGGCCGCCGTCGAGGTGGTCGTGGAGCAGCACCTTGGGGGCGCGTCGGATCTGGTCGGTGCCGGGCACGTGCAGGGTCGGGCTCATCATCTGGGCACTCTAACGCCTACGCGCGTAGAGCGCCGCGCGCCGATACGTAACAGTGACCGCGAATACGGGTGGAGTACACCTCTTCTTCTGACACTGTTCTGTCATGGGACAGCGCGCACTTCCCCTGCCTGCTCCGAGGCTGGGACGGGCCGTGAAGACGGCCGGAGCACAACCTGCGGTCAGCGGAGTGGTCCTGCTGCTCCCGGACGGCGAGGCCGACTCGCACCGCCGCCCTTCCTCCCTGTCGTACGCACTGCAGCTGCCGCTCGCCCGGACCCTGGCCCGCGCGGGCCAGGACGACGGGCTGGCCGCGCATGTCGTGCACTACCGCTGCCGGGGCTGGAACGCCACGGACGCGCAGCTCGCGGCGGACGCGGAATGGGCGGTGGAGGAGGTCGTACGACGCTACGGCGACATCCCCGTCTGTCTGGCCGGGCACGGCATGGGCGGCCGGGCGGCGCTGCGCGCGGGTGGCCACGCGGCAGTCAACTCCGTTCTGGCGATGGCTCCTTGGCTGCCCGGGGAAGCCTCGGCCGAGCCGGAACCGGTGAAGCACCTGCTGGGCCGCCAGGTATTGCTCGTCCACGGCACGAACGACGCCCGGTCCGACCCGGAGTTGTCGTTCCGGCTGGCCGAGCGGGCCAAGAAGGCCAACCGGGACACCTGTCGCTTCGAGGTCCACTCGGACGGTCACGCGCTGCGCCAGCACCGGTCCGAAGTGGTGGCGCTTGCCGCGGACTTCGTGCGGGGTTCGCTGTTCGGCCGGGCCTACGCGCGACCGGTCGCCGACGCGCTGGCGGCGCCGCCGCCACTGGGGCTGCGGATGCCCCTGGCGGCGGGGTTCGGGCGGTCGCTGGGGCACTAGGGTGCGTGCCGGAAGTCCCGCCTGCCCCGCGACGCCCGGCACGCACGCGCGCTCGCCGCATTGTCGGGCTCGCCCGAGGACGCACCCCCACCGCATCCCCGTCCGCGGGTCAGTCGGGCAGCAAGTGCCCGCGACGCGACAGCAGGAACTGCTTGAACGCCGCCACCGGCGGGGTGTCCGGGTGGCCGTCCAGCCAGGCCACGCCGATCTCGCGGGCCGCGCGGGGGGCCGTGACCGTCAGTTCGACCACGCCCGGGCGGGCCACCGCCGGCGGCGGCAGCAGGGCGACACCCAGGCCCGCCGCGACCAGGCCGCGCAGGGTCTCCGCCTCCTCTCCCTCGAATGCCACGCGCGGGGTGAAGCCCGCCTCGGCGCACAGGTCGTCGGTGATACGCCGCAGGCCGTAACCGGGCTCCAGGGTCACGAACGCCTCGTCCGCCGCCTCCACCAGGCGGATCCGCCGCCGGGAGGCGAGGCGGTGGTCCTCCGGGACGACCAGACGCAGCCGCTGCTCGTCGAGGCGGCGGGCGACCAGGTCGGGGGCGTCCGGGACGGGGGAGGTGAGGCAGAGGTCGAGGCCGCCGGCCCGGAGGCGTTCGATCATCGCCTCGCCGTAGTTCTGCACCAGCTGGAAGCGGACCCGCGGGTGGTCGGCGCGGAAGGCGCGAAGCAGGGCGGGGACGGTCTCGGAGCCCATGGTGTGCAGGAATCCGAAGGCGACCTTGCCCGCCGTCGGATCGGCGTCCGCCCGTACCGAGTCCGCGGCCCGCTCCACCTCGGTGAGAGCCCGCTCGGCGGAGCCCAGGAAGGTGCGGCCCGCGGGGGTGAGCGAGACGGTACGACCCTTGCGGGCGAACAGGGCGACACCCAGGTCCTGTTCCAGCCTGACCATGGCCCGCGACAGCGTGGACTGCGGGACGCCGAGCTCGTGCGCGGCGCGCGTCACATGCTCGTGGCGGGCCACCGCCTCGAAGTACGCAAGCCGCGGCGCAAGCACTGCGCGAATGTCTTCTTCGTAACTACTCGGTGACAGCCGAGGCTGTGAGCTGCGTTCATGCACCATGGGATCGATTATCGCAAGTTCGTGCATTGGACGCATGAATCAGAGAGATCTACTTTCGATGTATGCCTCCTGCCAGTACCAAGGCGTCCACCCTCACGCTGGACGCCTCATCCCCCTCATCGCCCGTCGCGCCCGTTTCCTCCCCTGACCGGCTGGAGCCCGGCCGGCCCGGCTACCGCCGGATGAGCTTCGCGCTCTTCGCCGCCGGTGTCGCGACGTTCGCACTCCTCTACTCCACCCAGGCACTGCTGCCCGCCGTCTCCGCCGGATTCGGCGCCACGGCCGGACAGGCCAGCTGGACGGTCTCGGCGGCGACGGGTGCGCTGGCTCTGTGTGTGCTGCCGATGAGCGCGCTCTCCGAGCGGTTCGGGCGGCGGCAGATGATGACCGCGTCGCTGACGGTCGCGGTACTGGTCGGGCTTCTCGTCCCCTTCGCCCCCTCGCTGGGCTGGCTGATCGCCCTGCGCGCCGTCCAGGGCGCGGCCCTCGCCGGACTTCCCGCCTCCGCGATGGCGTACCTCGCCGAGGAGGTGCGGCCGAAGGCGCTGGTCGCCGCGATCGGACTGTTCGTGGCGGGCAACAGCATCGGCGGCATGAGCGGGCGCATCCTCACCGGCTGGATCGCCCAGCTGTGGGGCTGGCGGGCGGCGCTCGGCGCGGTCGGGCTGCTGGCCGTGGCCTGCGCGGTCGTCTTCCACTTCATGATCCCGAGGGCCCGTCACTTCACGCCCGGTTCACTGAACCCGAGGGCCCTGGCGAAGACGGTGGGCGGACACCTCGCCGACCCGTTGCTGCGCAGGCTGTACGCGATCGGCGCACTGTTCATGACGGTGTTCGGGGCGGTCTACACGGTGATCGGCTACCGGCTGGTCGGGGAGCCGTTCCACCTCCCGCAGGGTGTCATCGGCTCGATCTTCCTGGTCTACCTCGTCGGTACGGTGTCGTCGGCGGCGGCGGGCAGGCTCGTCGCACGGCTCGGCCGCCGGGGCGCGCTCTACCTGGCCGTCTCCACCACGGCCGCCGGTCTGCTGCTCTCCCTCGCCGACCAGCTGATCGCCGTGCTTCTCGGTCTGGTCCTGATCACGGCGGGCTTCTTCGCCGGGCACGCGGTCGCCTCGTCGTCCGTGAGCCGGACCGCGACGACCGGCCGGGCGCAGGCATCGGCGCTCTACCAGTCCGCGTACTACCTGGGCTCCAGCGCGGGCGGCACGCTCGGCGCGATCGCCTTCCACGCCGGTGGCTGGGCGGGCACGGTGACGCTGGGGCTGCTCGCGGTCCTCGGCGTCGTCTCGATCACGCTGTACGGGTCGCGGGTCGCCCGCGCCGAGCGGCGGCACCTCGTCCCGATGGCGTCAGTACAGAACTGAGACATACACACGCACAACCACCGACTCCCCTTCGCGCGTCTATCAGGCGTAATCAACGCACTGCGACGCGAAGGGGAGTTGGCGTACATGGCAGTCGTAGGGAACATACGGGGAGTCCGGACGCGGCGCGCGGTCGCACTGTCCGTCGCCGGGCTGATGGCGGCGCCGGCGCTCGTCCTGGGCGGTGGCACGGCGGCGCAGGCGGCGTCCTGCACCACATCCACCGGGCCGTACCAGAAGCAGGTCGAGGCGTATCTGAACAGGCCGGTCGACGGGAAGCAGTCGGCCGCCGACTGCAAGGCGATCCAGACCTTCCAGCGCACCTACGGGGTCACCCCCGACATCGGGTACGCGGGACCGGTCACCTGGCGGACGATGAAGACGCTCACGGCACAGAAGGCGGCCGGCACGAACCCCAACAAGGACAAGAAGTGCCCCACGAACAAGGGGCGCATCGCGTGTGTGGACCTGACCCGGCAGCTGAGCTGGATCCAGGACGGATCGAAGCTGAAGTTCGGTCCGGTGCCGATCCGCAGCGGGCGGAACGGGTACGAGACGCGCACCGGTTCGAAGAAGATCTACCTGCGGCACATCAAGCACTGGTCGTCGCTGTACCACGTGTGGATGCCGTACTCCCAGTTCTTCGACGGCGGGCAGGCGTTCCACTCGGTGAACCTGAAGATGTGGAACCCGCCCGGCTCGCACGGCTGCGTCAACATGCGGGACGCGGACGCGAGGACGTACTGGAACCTGCTGAAGAACGGCGACGACGTGTACGTGTACGGGCGCAAGCCCGGAACGTGACCGGCATCGGGGACGTGACCGGAGAGCGCGCGGCTTCGGCACTTCCCGCCCCCGTTGTCAGTGGCCTGCGGTAGCTTCCGAAGTGCCGAAGAGAGCGGCGTCACAGCACAACAGGGGTGGAGCGATGAGTGATCTGACGGCACCGGCGGATATCGACAGCCGCCTGGAGGGACACCGGGTCGAGCTCACCGGTTACTGCTATCGCATGCTCGGCTCGGCCTTCGAGGCGGAGGACGCGGTACAGGACACGCTGGTGCGCGCCTGGCGGAACTTCGACAAGTTCGAGGGCCGTTCCTCGCTGCGCTCCTGGCTGTACCGGATCGCCACCAACGTCTGCCTGGACATGCTGAACGCGGGGAAGAAGCGGGCCCGCCCGGTCGACCTGACGGGCCCGACACCCCTCGCCCAGGCGGCGCTCAACCCACTCCCGGAGAACACCTGGCTGGAGCCGATGCCGGACGGGCGGATCCTGCCGTCGGTGGCCGACCCGGCGGAGGCCGCGGTGGCGCGGGAGTCGGTACGGCTGGCGTTCGTCGCCGCGCTGCAGCATCTGCCGCCCAAGCAGCGTGCCGTGCTGATCCTGCGCGAGGTGCTGGCGTGGAAGGCGAGCGAGGTCGCCGAACTGCTCGACACGTCGGTCGCCTCGGTCAACAGCGCCCTGCAGCGGGCGCGGGCCACGCTCACGGACCATCGGAGCGCGGCCACCGACACCGCCGAACCGCTCGACGACGAGCAGCGCAAGCTCCTTGAGCGGTACGTCGCGGCGTTCGAGGGCTACGACATGGCGGCGCTCACCGCGCTGCTCCACGAGGACGCCGTGATGACCATGCCGCCGTTCGACCTCTGGCTCCAGGGGCACGACGACATCACGGGCTTCATGCGCTCCCTCGGTGCCGGCTGCGAGGGCTCCCGCCTGGTGGCGACCGTGGCCAACGGCACCCCGGCGTTCGCGCACTACAAGCCGAATCCGGACGGACCGGGATTCGTGCCGTGGGCGGTGCAGGTCATCGACATCTCGGACGGTGCGATCACCGGCATGCACTGCTTCCTGGACACATCCCGCTGGTTCCCGCTCTTCGGCCTGCCCGACCACCTCGAGGCCGAGGCGGCGTGACGCGGCGGCCGCGGCAGCGGCACGTGTGAGTGGCTGGCTGGGTGGTGCTGGTGCTCGGCGGCTGAGGGATCACGCAGTGGCTGGGTGAGCCCGTCGCCACCGAGGGGCCCCGCCCGGACCGGCCCCCTGCCTCCGGCGCCGAACCGGGACCGCAGCCGGAGCACCGGTACGACGGAGCCTGCGCCGACGACGCGACAGCGACGCCGGCGCCGCACCCGACGGCCTCGGCGGCCCGGCTGTTCGTGGTGGTCTGCGCTCGGGCCGGCTGACGCCACGGGGCGGTGCCGGGTATCTCAGCCCTGCTCCCCCAGGTCCACCACATCGGCCAGCCCCACCAGGTCCAGCAGATGCTGCAGTCCGGGCGGAACATTGCGCAGCCGGAGCTGTCGGCCGCCCGCCCGGCGCGTGATGAGCCCCAGCCGCGCTATCGCCTCGACCAGGGCCAGGTCCGCTTGTACGACCCCGCCCACATCGCAGTCCACCCCCGCGGCCGGGTCACGGACGGCGCCCCCGGGGTCGAAGAGCAGCGCCTCCAGCTCGGCGCAGAGTCCAGGCACGGCCGCGCGTGTGACGCGGCCGGTGACGACGAGAACGATCGGGGTCTTGGATTCCACATCAGACAGACCGGTCCGGCGACCGAAACTCATCGCAGCGCCGCGCTCCTCCTCCCGGCGCCGGCCTGCTGCCCGCCACACCGGTACGACGGGGCCAAGGGCTGTCCCGTCATCCCCGGCGGGGCAGCCCTCCGGGCCTCGGCACCCACCCCGAATCGATGCATTTCCGTCAACTGTGGTCAGCGGCAGCATGTTTGTGAACCCGCGCGGCCGATTCCCCCTCTAGATACATGAACCGGCGAGCACCGGTGCCACACCGGGGCGCGCGGGCCAACGGTTCCAAGAGATCACCTCATTCTCCAGGGGGAGAGTTGCGCAGACACGTGAGAAGCGCCTGTGTTTCGACCATCGCCACGGCAGCCGCCGTGGCGCTCGCGGCCGGGATGACCACTCCGGCCGTGGCACAGCCGGAGCAGGCCCGTCCGGCCGCCGTAACCACGTCCGTGACCGGGCATCAGCTGACACTGATCACCGGCGACCGGGTCTCGGTGGACGCGAAGGGCCGGGTCGTGGACTTCCGGCCCGCCGAGGGGCGCAGGCGGATACCCGTGCAGCGGCAGATACGTGACGGGCACACCCTGCTCATACCGGCCGACGCCCACCGGCTGATCAGTTCCGGCAAGCTGGACCGCCGGCTGTTCGACATCACCGAGCTGAACCGTCCGGAGAACCGCCGGGCCCAGCACGCCGGCCTGAAGCTGATCGTCGGCTACAAGGGTGCGCAGGCCGCCGCCGCGAAGGCGGACGTCCGGGACGCGGGCGCCACCCGGGTCGTCCGGACACTGAAGTCGCTGAACGCCCAGTCGGTGACCACTCCGAAGAGCGACGCCAAGGACATCTGGCAGGCACTCACCAGCAAGGCCTCCCAGGGCGGCCGGCGCACCACCGCGGCCGGCATCGACCGGGTCTGGCTGGACGGAGTGCGCCGGGCGAGCCTCGACAGGAGCGTGCCGCAGATCGGTGCGCCGACCGCCTGGAAGGCCGGTTACACCGGCAAGGGCATCAAGATCGCCGTCCTGGACACCGGTGCGGACGCCACCCACCCGGACCTCAAGGGGCAGATCCTCGACTCGAAGAACTTCTCCACGTCGCGCGACACCAAGGACCGGTTCGGGCACGGCACCCATGTGTCCTCGATCGCAGCCGGTACGGGCGCCAAGTCGGGCGGCAGGTTCAAGGGGGTCGCACCGGACGCCAAGCTGCTCGAGGGCAAGGTCCTCAACGACGACGGCTTCGGTGAGGACTCCGGCATCCTGGCCGGCATGGAGTGGGCGGTCGCGCAGGGCGCCGACATCATCAACCTGAGTCTCGGCGGCCCCGACAGCCCCGACGTCGACCCGCTCGAAGCGGCGGTCAACAAGCTGTCGGCCGACAAGGGCGTCCTGTTCGCCATCGCGGCGGGCAACGAGGGCGACGGCGCAGGCACAGTCGGCTCGCCGGGCAGTGCGGACGCCGCACTGACCGTCGGCGCCGTCGACAACAACGACAAGCTGGCGAACTTCTCCAGCCGCGGACCGCGCGTCGGCGACGGCGGCATCAAGCCCGATGTCACCGCACCCGGCGTGGACATCACGGCGGCCGCCTCACCCGGTTCCGTGATCGACCAGGAGGTCGGCCAGAACCCGCCCGGCTATCTGACGATCTCCGGCACGTCGATGGCGACCCCGCATGTCGCGGGCGCCGCGGCGCTGCTCAAGCAGGAGCACCCGGAGTGGAGGTACACCGAGCTGAAGGGCGCGCTGGCGGCCTCCACCAAGCCGGGCGCGTACACGCCGTTCGAGCAGGGCACGGGCAGGATCGCCGTCGACAGGGCGATCGCCCAGACCGTCATCGCCGAACCGGTCTCGGTCGGCTTCGGGGTGCAGCAGTGGCCGCACACCGATGACGCCCCGGTCACCAAGAACGTGACGTACCGCAACCTCGGGACGACCGACGTCACCCTCGACCTCGCGGTGACGGCCACCGGCCCGAAGGGCAAGCCGGCCCCGGCCGGCTTCTTCACCCTCGGTGCCGAGCACGTCACCGTCCCGGCCGGCGGCACGGCCGACGTACCGCTCACCGTGAACACGAAGCTCGGCGGCACGGCGGACGGCACCTACTCCGCGTATGTCGTCGCCACCGGCGGCGGTCAGAGCGTCCGCACCGCGGCCGCGGTCGAGCGGGAGATGGAGTCGTACGACCTCACGATCAAAAACATCGGGCGTGACGGCAAGCCCGCCACGTACTACGACAACAACCTCTTCGGCCTCTCCGGCGCCGCGGTCGGCATCTGGCTGAACCCGGCGGGCCCCGACGGGACGGCAAAGGTGCGTGTCCCGAAGGGCGGTTACGTGCTGAACTCGGCCGTCTACGTCGACCCGGACAACGCCACCAAGGGCGTCGACTGGATCACCCAGCCGAAGCTGGACGTCACCGGGAACCTCACCGTGACGCTCGACGCCCGGAAGACGAAGCCGGTGACGTTCACGCTTCCCGCCACCGGCACGAAGTCCCTGCTGGCCGCCCCCGACCTCCAGTTCGACAGCGAGGACAGCGGCTTCAGCTACGGCTGGTTGCAGAACTCGTACGAGGGCTTCCGCACCGCGCACGTCGGCCCGAAGGTCACCGACGGCTCGCTCTCCCAGCACTGGCTGGGCACCTGGGCCAAGGGATCCTCGACCCGCTACGACGTGATGGTCGGCGGTCCGGTGACGCAGGCGGCGACCGGCTACACCCGGAAGTTCACCAGCAGTCAGCTGGCGAAGGTCACGATCGGTCTCGGCGCGTCCGGCAAGGGCAAGACCGGATCGATCATCGCCTGGGGCACGCTGCCCGGCATGGACGGGGGCTGGGCCACGTCGACGGGGCAGCCGGCCCCCGGGACCCACACCGTCTATGTCTCCACTGCCGACAAGGTGAAGTGGAACTTCGACTTCGAACAGGAGGGCGGGCGCTTCCCGAAGTACGAGGCGGGTTACTCGCTCGGTGACCCGCAGACCCTCAAGGCGGGCAAGACGTACCGGAAGCGGGTCAACACCGCGGTGTTCGGCCCCGCGCTCCCCGAGGGGTACGGGTTCTTCCGCAAGGACAACCAGATCCTCGGCGTCCTGCCGCTTGTGGCCGACGGCACCGGGAACGTCGGCGGGTCCACGTACAGTTCGGTGAAGACCGTCCTGTACCGCAACGGCGCCAAGTTCGCCCAGAACAAGGACCCGCTGGAGGGCGATACCGCCTTCACCGTGCCGTCCGGCGCCGCCGACTACAAGGTGACGACCTCGGTGCAGCGCAACGTGAGGACCTCCGCCGTCTCCACCCGGGTCGACGCGAGCTGGACGTTCCGGTCGAAGAAGACCAGGGAGTTCACCGAACTTCCCGTCTCCACGGTGCGGTTCACGCCCCATGTCACCCTGGACAGCAAGGTCACGGCCGGCCGGACCGCGTCGGTGCCGGTGAAGGTGCAGGGTGCGGCCGCCGGCAAGAACCTCAAGTCGCTGACGGTGTATGTCAGTTACAACGCCGGTAAGACCTGGAACAAGGTCACGGTCAAGTCCGGCAGGATCTCCGTGAAGAACCCGGCCAAGGGGAAGTCGATCTCCTTCAAGGCCAAGGTCACGGACAAGCAGGGCAACACGTCGTCGGTCTCGATCTACCACGCCTACTTCGGCAAGTAGGCGCCCGACCGCATGACGGCGGCCCGCCGGACGGATCTCTCCGTTCCGGCGGGCCGTTCGCGTGCTCGGGCGGTGCTACGCGATGCGCTCGCGCACCACCGGGGTCGGCGTGAACTCCGTTCCGGCCGGGGCGATGTCGAACGAACCGGGCAGGGCCTTCAGCGCGTACTCGAACTTCTCCGGGGTGTCCGTGTGCAGCGTCAGCAGTCGCTGGCCCTCGGTCACCGTGTCGCCCGGCTTGGCGTGCATCTCGATGCCCGCGCCCGCCTGCACCGGGTCCTCCTTGCGGGCCCGGCCCGCGCCGAGGCGCCAGGCGGCGACACCGATGTCGTATGCGTCGAGGCGGGTGAGCACACCGGAGGCCTGGGCCGTCACCACGTGCTGCTCGCGGGCGACCGGGAGCGCGGCGTCCGGTTCGCCGCCCTGGGCGGAGATCATCCGGCGCCAGACGTCCATCGCGGAGCCGTCGGCCAGGGCCTTCTCCGGGTCCGCGTCCTTGAGCCCGGCCGCGTCCAGCATCTCGCGGGCCAGGGCGAGGGTGAGGTCGATGACGTCCTTCGGACCGCCGCCGGCCAGGACCTCGACCGACTCGCGCACCTCCAGGGCGTTGCCCGCGGTCAGGCCGAGCGGGGTGGCCATGTCGGTGAGGAGTGCGACCGTCCGCACACCGCTGTCGCTGCCCAGCGCGACCATGGTGGAGGCCAGTTCGCGGGCGTCCTCGATGGTCTTCATGAAGGCGCCGGAGCCGACCTTGACGTCCAGGACGAGCGCCCCGGTGCCCTCGGCGATCTTCTTGGACATGATCGAGCTGGCGATCAGCGGGATGGCCTCGACGGTGCCGGTGACGTCGCGGAGTGCGTACAGCTTCTTGTCGGCGGGGGCCAGCCCGTCACCGGCGGCGCAGATCACGGCTCCGGTGGTGTCCAGGACGTTCAGCATCTCGGCGCCCGAGAGGTGGGCGCGCCAGCCGGGGATGGACTCCAGCTTGTCGAGCGTGCCTCCGGTGTGGCCGAGACCGCGGCCGCTGAGCTGCGGCACGGCGGCGCCGCAGGCGGCGACCAGCGGGGCGAGCGGCAGGGTGATCTTGTCGCCGACGCCGCCGGTGGAGTGCTTGTCGGTGGTGGGACGGGAGAGCCCGTCGAAGTTCATCCGCTCGCCGGAGGCGATCATGGCGGCGGTCCAGCGGGCGATCTCCGTGCGGTTCATGCCGTTCAGCAGGATCGCCATGGCCAGCGCGGACATCTGCTCGTCGGCGACCTCGCCTCGGGTGTATGCGTCGATGACCCAGTCGATCTGCTCGGGGCTCAGCTCGCCGCGGTCCCGCTTGGTGCGGATGACGGAGATGGCGTCCATGTCCTGGGTGTCCTTCCGGCCGGTACGTACGCAAGAGTCCCCAATGACTCTACGCGCATAGAGGGTGGAGACGGGTGTGGCCCTCCCGAAGTTTCAGGAGGGCCACGGGAGTTCTGGGCCTGTCTTTCGGTTCAGGCCGGGCTCGCGGGCCCTGGCACGCAGCCCGATCCGGCCTGATCCGAGAGGGAAGCCCTACCTGAGATGGTCCGGCCCGAATGCCTGCGGCAGCATCTCGTCGAGCGTACGGAGGCCGTCCGGGGTCTCCAGGACGAGCTCCGGTCCGCCGAACTCGTACAGCAGCTGACGGCACCTGCCGCAGGGGACCAGGATCTCGCCCGCCCCGTCGACACAGGTGAAGTGGGTCAGCCGGCCGCCGCCGGTGGCGTTCAGCTGCGAGACCAGTCCGCACTCGGCGCACAGGCCGAGTCCGTACGAGGCGTTCTCTACGTTGCAGCCGACCACCGTGCGGCCGTCGTCGACGCGCGCCGCGACGCCGACCGGGTAGCCCGAGTAGGGGGCGTACGCCCGGGACATGGCGTCCCGGGCGGCGACGCGCAGGGCGTCCCAGTCGACGTCCGCACCCGCGGTCACTTGCCCTGACCCTTCCGGTACCGCATGCCGTCCGCCTTCGGCATCCGCAGCCGCTGCGCGGAGAGCGAGAGGACGAGCAGCGTGACGATGTACGGGGTGGCGCTCACGAACTCGGTGGGCACCGTGTCCGTGGCGAGGTACCAGACCAGTACGGCGGCGGCGATGACGGCGCTGACCGCACCCTGGACGAAGCTCCTGCGGTAGAGCTTCCAGGCGGCGAGCACGGCCAGCACGACCACCAGCAGGAGCAGCAGCGCGTGGACGGACTCGCCGCCGTTGCGCAGCTGGAGCGCGTCGGCGAAGCCGAACAGGCCCGCACCCATGGCGAGACCGCCGGGCCGCCAGTTACCGAAGATCATCGCGGCGAGACCGATGTAACCGCGGCCGCCGGTCTGGCCCTCGTTGTAGATGTGCGAGGTGACCAGGGAGAGGAAGGCACCGCCGAGTCCGGCCATGCCACCGGAGATCATCACCGCGATGTACTTGTAGCGGTAGACGTTCACCCCGAGCGACTCGGCGGCGATCGGGTTCTCGCCGCAGGAACGCAGCCGCAGCCCGAACGAGGTCTTCCACAGGACGAAGAACGTCACGACGAACAGGATCACGGCCACGATCGTCAGCAGCGACACGTTGGTGACCAGGCCGCCGATGACACCGGCCACGTCGGAGACGAAGAACCAGTGGTGTTTCTCGATCGAGTGCAGCCAGTCGGACAGGCCCGGGATCGTCACCGAGGTGATGTCGTCGGACGGCGGCGACTGCTTGGGACTGCCGCCCTTGGCCGCCGCCTCGCCCGTGTTGAACCAGAGCTTGGCGAAGTAGGTGGTGAACCCGAGCGCCAGGATGTTGATGGCGATGCCGGAGATGATGTGGTCGACGCCGAACGTGACGGTCGCGACGGCGTGCAGCAGCCCGCCGAGCATGCCGCCGATGATCCCGGCCAGCACGCCGAGCCAGGGGCTCGTCTGCCAGCCGGCCCAGGCGCCGAAGAACGTACCGAGAATCATCATCCCTTCGAGGCCGATGTTGACCACACCGGCCCGCTCGGCCCACAGGCCGCCGAGACCGGCGAGCCCGATCGGCACGGCCATCGCGAGCGCCGCGCTGATCTGCCCGGCCGAGGTGACGTCCTGGGCGCCGGTGATGGCGCGTACCGCGGACAGTGCGAGCAGCGCGCCCGCGACGATCAGCAGAACGACGGGGAAGGAGAGGCGGGTGCGGCCGCCCTTGCCACCGGAGACCTTGGGGGCCGCGGGCGGCGGGGTGGAAGTCGCCGTGGCGGTCACGCCGACACCTCCTGCTGGTCGGAGTTACGGGCGGCCTGTGCGGCAAGTTCCGCGCCGACCTTGCTCTGCTGACGCTTGAGTCCGTAGCGACGGACGACTTCGTAGGCGATGACGACGCACAGGACGATGACGCCCTGGATGACGCCGACGATCTCCTTGTCGTACCCCTCGAACTCGAGCTTTCCGGTACCGCGCTCCAGGAAGCCCCAGAGCAGCGCGCCGAGCGCGATGCCGATGGGGTGGTTGCGGCCGAGGAGGGCGATGGCGATGCCGGTGAAGCCGATACCGATGGGGAAGTCGCCGCTGTACTCGTAGCTGTCGTTGAGCAGCGTCGGCATACCGACCAGGCCGGCCACCGCGCCGGAGATCAGCATCGACGTGACGACCATCTTCTTGACGTTGACACCGCTGGCCTCCGCCGCGGAGCCGGACTGGCCGACCGTCCGCAGATCGAAGCCGAACCGGGTGCGCGAGAGCGTGAACCAGTAGGCGATGCCCGCGACGACCGCGACCACGATGAAGCCCCAGACGGGCGTCGGGGTGGTCGGGAACTCGAAGAAGTGCGAGGACTCCGGGAGCGGGGTGGTGGAGATCTTCGTGCCGGCCTCGTCGAGGTGACCGAGGCGGCCCTGCTGGAGCAGATAGCCGATGATGGCGGTCGCGATGGCGTTCAGCATGATCGTCGAGACGACCTCGCTGACGCCGCGGGTGACCTTGAGGACACCGGCGATCCCGGCCCACATCGCGCCGACGATCATCGCGGTGAGGATGATCAGCGGGATCTGGAGGGCACCCGGCAGGGTCAGCGCGCCACCGACGGCGGCGGCGAAGAAGGCGGCGAGGCGGTACTGGCCGTCGACGCCGATGTTGAAGAGGTTCATCCGGAAGCCGACGGCCACCGCGAGACCCGCGAGGTAGTACGTCGTCGCCTTGTTGAGGATGTAGACCTGGCTGTCCGACTTCACCCCGTAGTCGAACATGATGCCGAACGCGCTGAACGGTTCCTTGCCGGTGGCGGCCAGCACGAGGGCGGTCACCAGGAAGGCGACCACGATCGCGAGTACGGGGGCCGCGATCCCCAGGAGCAGCCGCTCCTTGTCGAACTTCTTCATCGGTCCTCTCCCCCGTCCCGGGGGTCGGTGTCGGCGGCGTCCGGACCGGACTCCGCATCCGTCCCGGACTCGGCGGGCGCTTCGAGATGGCCGGAGGCCGCTCCCGTCATCGCCGAGCCGAGCTCCTCCGGGGTGATGGTCGCCGGGTCGGCGTCCGCGACCAGGCGGCCGCGGTACATGACGCGCAGGGTGTCGGAGAGCCCGATCAGCTCGTCCAGGTCGGCGGAGATCAGCAGCACCGCCAGGCCCTCGCGGCGCGCCTCGCGGATCTGGTCCCAGATCTGCGCCTGCGCGCCGACGTCCACGCCTCGGGTGGGGTGCGCGGCGATCAGCAGCTTCGGGGAGTGGCTCATCTCGCGGCCGACGATCAGCTTCTGCTGGTTGCCGCCGGAGAGCGAGGCGGCGGTGACCTCGATGCCGGGGGTACGGACGTCGTAGTCGCGCACGATCCGCTCGGTGTCCGCGCGGGCGGCCTTGAGGTCGAGGAACGCGCCCTTGCTGTTGGGGCGCTCGGTGACGTGGCCGAGGATGCGGTTCTCCCAGAGCGGGGCCTCCAGCAGCAGTCCGTGCCGGTGGCGGTCCTCGGGGATGACGGCCATACCGTCCTCGCGGCGCTTGCGCGTCGGCGTCCGGGAGATGTCCGCGCCGTCCAGGGTGAGTACGCCGTGGTCCAGGTGGCGCATGCCCATGATGGCGTCGACCAGCTCGGACTGGCCATTGCCCTCCACGCCCGCGATGCCGAGGACCTCACCCTTGTGGATGGTGAAGGTGATGCCGTCGAGCACGGCACGCACCACCCCGTCCGGGTCGGTGGCGGTCAGCCGCAGGTCGTCGACGGTGAGCATCGGAGTGTCGGTGACGGTCGACTCGCGGGTCTCCGGCGACGGCAGCTCGCTGCCGACCATCAGCTCGGCGAGCTGCTTGGGCGTGGTGTTCGCCGGGTCGGCGGTGCCCACCGTCGTACCGCGCCGGATGACGGTGATCTCGTCGGCGACCGACAGCACCTCGCCCAGCTTGTGCGAGATGAAGATGACGGTCAGGCCCTCGGCCTTGAGCTCGCGCAGGTTGTCGAAGAGTGCGTCGACCTCCTGCGGCACGAGGACGGCGGTCGGCTCGTCGAGAATCAGGGTGCGGGCGCCGCGGTAGAGGACCTTGAGGATCTCCACGCGCTGGCGGTCGGCGACGCCGAGGTCCTCGACCATGGCGTCCGGGCGGATCCCGAGACCGTACGCGTCCGAGATCTCCTTGATCCTGGCGCGGGCCCGGTCGCCGATCCCGTGCAGCTTCTCGGAGCCGAGGACGACGTTCTCCAGGACGGTGAGGTAGTCGGCGAGCATGAAGTGCTGGTGCACCATGCCGATGCCGCGCGCGATGGCGTCACCCGGGTTGTGGAACGAGACCTGCTCGCCGTCCACCGCGATGGTGCCCTCGTCCGGCTTCTGCATGCCGTACAGGATCTTCATCAGAGTGGACTTGCCGGCACCGTTCTCGCCGACGAGAGCGTGGACGGTACCGCGACGCACGGTGATGTCGATGTCGTGGTTGGCCACGACCCCGGGGAACCGCTTGGTGATGCCGCGGAGCTCCACGGCATGGGGACTGCTGGACGCGTTGATGGCGCACTCTCCTTGGCAGGAGCGGAGGGCGGAGGCGATGGGGTGGGAGGCGGGGGGAGCGAAAAAAGGTACCGCGCCCGGAACACGCTACGCGCGTAGCGTCCCCGAATCGTTGGCCACCCGGTAGAAGGTGGCCGACCGTGCGCGTACGGCTACGTTCCGGTCCGGGCCGGAAGTCGTACGCGAATCGGGGCCCGGCCGAGCAGCCGAAGCAGCTCCCCCGGGCCCCGATCGACGGGTCGGATCAGGTCGTGGTCTTGACCGTGATCGTGCCGTCGACGATCTTCTTCTTCGCCTCGTCGAGCTTGGCCTGGATGTCCGAGAGGTGGTCACCCGTGGTGGTCAGCGAGACGCCGCCCTTGGCCAGGGAGTACGTCTGGACGCCGGTCAGCGCCTTGCCGTCCTTGACGGACTTGACCAGGTCGTAGACACCGGCGTCGACGTTCTTGACGACCGAGGTCAGGATCGTGTCCTTGTACTTCGCCAGCGCCGGGTCCAGGGCCTGGTCGGAGTCGACACCGATGGACCAGGCGCCCTTCTTGCCCGCGACGGCCTCGATCGAACCGGCACCCGAGCCGCCCGCGGCGGCGAAGATGACGTCCGCGCCCTTGTCGAGCATGCCCTTGGCGGCTTCCTTGCCCTTGTCGGGGCTGCCGAAGCCGGACAGGTCCGAACCGGTGGACAGGTACTGGATCTGCACCTTGGCCTTCGGGTTCGTGTCCAGGACACCCTGCTGGAAGCCCGCGGCGAACTTCTTGATCAGCGGGAGGTCCACACCGCCGATGAAGCCGACCTGGCCGTCCTTCGACTTCAGCGCCGCCGCGACACCGGCGAGGTACGAGCCCTGCTCCTCGGTGAAGACGATGGAGGCGACGTTCTTCACGTCGGAGACCGAGTCGACCAGGCCGAAGTTGACCTTCGGGTACTTCGGGGCGATCTTGTCGACCGCGTCCTTGTACGCGAAGCCGATGGCTATGACAGGGTTGTAGCCGCCCTCGGCGAGCGACTGCAGACGCTGCTCACGGTCCGCCGGGGTCTCACCGTTCTTGGCGGTGAGCTCCTTCGTCTGGGCCTTGAGCTCGGCCTTGGCCTTGTCCAGACCGCGCGCGGCGGAGTCGTTGAACGAGTTGTCGCCCCGGCCGCCCACGTCGTAGGCCATGCCGATCTTCATCTGGCCCTTGTCGGAGCTGGTGCTCTCTTCGGACGACTCGCCACACGCGGTGGCGGTGAGCGCGAGAGCCGCGGTGATGGCACACGCAGCGGTGATCTTGGATACCCGGCGCAAGGGAAGGCTCCTTCAAACCTGACCGAAGCGCCTCTTCCGGCGCTGGTTTCGCCGAGATCGTAACGCGCGTAGATGTCAGATAAAGCCCTGTACGGAAGCCGTTATCGGATCGTCGCGAACCGGGGGCGACCTGTCCGGTTACAAACGGTTGCCGTCGAGCAAAGCCGCGGCGGTGAAGAGCTCCACGCCAACGGTGATCGCCTCCTCGTCCGCATCGAAATCGCCCCGGTGCAGATCAAGGCGCCGGGTGTCACCGGGCGTGCGCACCCCGAGCCGCGCCATGGCCCCCGGGACGTGCTCCAGATACCAGGAGAAGTCCTCCCCGCCGAGGCTCTGCTCGGTGTCCTCGATCGCATACGATCCGCGGCGCCCGGTCATCGCGGCGGCCAGCAGATCGGTCACGGCCGGATCGTTCACGACGGGCGGGACCCCTCGGATGTAGTCGATCACCGACTTGGCCCGGTGCATTCCGGCCACCTCGTCGATCGCGGCATGGACCAGGTCCGGCGCCTCCCGCCAGGCCGCCAGATCCAGGCAGCGGACCGTTCCCGACAGCTCGGCATGCTGCGGGATCACATTGCACGCGTGCCCGGCCTCCAGCCGCCCCCAGGTCACGGCGAGCCCGGCCCGCGCGTCGACCCGCCGTGCCAGCAGCGCGGGCACCTCGGTGGCCACCTTGGCGGCGGCGGTGACCAGGTCGGTGGTCAGATGCGGCCGCGCGGTGTGCCCGCCGGGCCCGTCGAGTGTGACCTCCAGCCGGTCGCAGGCGGAGGTGATCGCCCCGACCCGCAGCCCGATCCTCCCCACGTCGACCTTCGGGTCGCAGTGCACCCCGATGATCCGCCCGACGCCTTCCAGCACCCCGTCCTCGATCGCATCGGGGGCGCCACCGGGCAGCACCTCCTCCGCGGGCTGGAAGATCAGCCGCACGGGGTGCGGCAGCAGCCCCTGCCGGTCGAGCTCGGCGAGCACGAGCCCGGCGCCGAGGACGGTGGTCGTGTGAATGTCGTGCCCGCAGGCGTGCGCCCGGTCGGGAACGGTGGACCGGTACGGGACGCCGGCCTTGGTGTCCGGAATGGGCAGGGCGTCGATGTCCGCGCGCAGGGCGAGCATGGGCCGCGTGTCACTGCCCACCCGTCGCCCACCACCACCCTCGTCCGAGCTTCGCGCCCCTCCCGATGTACCCACGTCGCACATGAGCCCGGTTCCGGTGGCGAGCACCCGGGGCCGGAGCCCGGCCTTCTCCAGCCGGGCCTTGAGCGCGGCGGTGGTACGGAACTCCTGGTTGCCGAGCTCGGGGTGCATGTGCAGATCGCGCCGGAACGCGATCAGCTCGGCCCGCAGGGGTTCGGGCAGCGTGCCGGGCAGGGCGGAGTCCTCGGGCAGGTCGGCATCGGCGTCGCGGGACATCAACTGGTTCACCTGGTGAAGGGTAGGCCCCTTCCCCCCTCAACTGGCCACAGATCAACAAAAGTTCAGCCGCATAGAGGAACAAAATGCGGCGTCGGAGCGTGTGCAATGGGATGGAGGTGGGTAAACTCGCCCGATTTCCTCCGGCGCCCCCGCTGTCCGGGCCGTAAGCCCTCACGGGTCGTCCCCTCGGGGGTGCAGCTGCATCGTGGGGGCGCAGGCAGTCGAACACGAGGGCGGCGAGGCGATCGGGTCGTGCCGTGTCGGCGCGCCGGCGCTGAGCGGCGAGTGCGGCCGGGACGATCGCCTGGGCATCGACGGCGTCCACGTCGGTTCTCACCGCGCCGGATTGCCGGGCCCGGGTCGGTAGCGCCGCAAAGGTCCCCCGCAGGTCGGCGGCAAGCTGCTGGGTCGCGCCGCCCATGGTGCCCCCCGAGCGGGCGATCCCGTCGGCAAGGTCCTGCTCGGGGGTCGGCCCGGTCGGCCATCCGGGTGAGGAAGGCCGAGAACGCCGATCCGGCCTCGCCGGTCCGCAGCGCGCGCGTCCCGGCCGGTTCACACCCGTCCGGGTCGCCGAGGCCACGGCGCCGGCCTGCCCGGGGAGGCCGGCCCGCCGGACCCTCAACGGCAGACGGGCGGGCGGCAGCGGGCAGGAGGGCTGGTCCCGGTGCCCCCGTCGACTACTGCGCCGTCTCGGAGAATGACCGCTCCGCGCCGCGCGCCGCGCCCGGTCGTCCCTGAGGCCGGCCCAGCCGCTCGCCGTCCTCGGGCAGCCCCCGGCGCATCGGCAGCAGCGCCGTCCCGAGGCACACCGCACCGACCGCCAGCAGATCCAGGCTCATGGCCGCCAGCACGATCCCGGCCAGCACCAGCACCGGGGCCCGGCCCTTGACGACGTCCCGCCGGAGGAAGGCCAGCAGCGTGACGAGGGCCAGCAGTCCGAGCCAGAACAGCATCGGCACCACGGTGTAGACGAGCGGCATCACGCCGGGCACGTCCTGCACCCTCCCGAACATGTCGCTCATGGCCGGCTTGTCCACGGTGAGGAACCCGACCGCCAGGTCGATCACCGCCTGGACCACCAGCGCCGCCGCCCCGAGCAGCCCCGCCCAGGTCGCCGCCTCGACCGCGACCTGCTTGCCGCCCCGCACCCCTGCCGCCCTCCGCAACCCCAGCAACACCCGCACGAACGCGAGCAGTCCGGCCAGGGACAGCACATGCGCCACCGTCCACCACACACCGGGCCCGTAATCGCTCACCGCCCGACCGGCCAGCCGCACCACTCCGTACCCGGCCAACAGGGCCGGGCCCGCGATGAATGCCCTGCCTACCGTCCCGCCCTGACGCACCGTCATCGTCTGCATCCTCATGCTGCGATGCTCGCGCCCGGCCGCCCCTGCCCACCATCGGGGCTTCCCCCCAACAAACCCTGGCCGTGAGCCACTTCCGAGTCAGGGTGGCGTCAGGTGGTTCGGCGCGCGGAGAGTCCGGACGCGGACTCCCCGGCGCTCCGCAGCCGCGCACCAGGGCTCGCGGACGATCGGGGCGGCTTCCAGGGCGTGGGGTTCTCACGGCGGTGCGCGAAGCAGCGGGTCGCGCCCAGGCCCCCCGTCACCCGGGGGCCTGGGCTGTTCGGCGACCGGCCGACGACAGCGTCACCGGTTGCCCCGGTCCGCTGTGACTCACCTGGCCAGTTCGCCCCCGATGCCGGCTCCGGCCCCGGTCACGGAGCCGAGCGCGGTGGGCCCGTAGGCGGCGCCCGCGCCGGGGCCGACCGTCACGACGGTCCCGTCGCCCGCGTTCTCGCCCTCCGCGCCGAACGCGAGGTCCGCCCCGCCGTCGCCGGTGTAGTCGGCGACGGTGACGGCAGACCCGAACCGGTCCCCGGCCTCGGCGGCGCCAGGCAGTCCGGCCGCCCCCTCCACGTACGCGACAGCACCGGTCGCACTCAGCCCGTCCGCACCGCCGCGCAGCACGAACGCCCTCCCGGCGCCCGAGTCGTCACCGGGCGCGCCGGCGAGTACATCCGCGTACCCGTCGCCGTCGGTGTCCCCGACCGCCACGGAGGCACCGAGCTCCCCGCCCGTGCCGGCCGTTTCGAGGGCGCCGCGGCCGACGACATCGGCTTCCGTCGTCGCGAGCCCGTCCGCCGAGCCGTGGTACGTGGCGATCTCGCCGCCGTCCGCTGCGTCGGGGCGGCCCACGGCCAGGTCGGCGAAGCCGTCGCCGTCGATGTCCCCGGCGGCCAGCGCACGGCCACCCGCCCCGTCGAGCACGGCGGGTTCGCCGGTCCGCAGCCCGGTCGCCGAACCGCGCAGCACCACGAGGGGCGTCGCGCCGGCAGCCGTACGGAAGGCGATCGCCGCGTCCTCGAACCCGTCGTGGTCGAAGTCCCCGGTCGCCACGGAGGCGTCCTGCACGGGGCCGTCCGAGAGGGCGGCCGGCGCGGAGAACGCGCGGTCGGCCCCGTCGACGGTCCAGGCGCGGCCCGCGCCCGGCGCGACGGCGAGGATGTCGTCGCCGCCGTCCCCGTCGAAGTCGCCGGTGGCGAGCTCGGCGCCGAACCGGGCGCCGCTCGCGCGGACCGCGGTGGGCTCGTTGATCATTCCGGCCTGCCCGGTGAGCCCGTCGGGGCCGCCGCGCAGGATGCTCACGCCGCCCTCGTCGGTGGCACCGGAGGTGACCTCCTCTCCGGGTGAGGCGACCACGAGATCGGTGTACCCGTCGTGGTCGAGGTCCCCGTACGCCGTCGCGGAGCCGAAGCCGTCCCCGGCCTCGGACCCGCCGGGAACCCCCTCGGACTCCTGCGTGACGACAACCTTGTTCCTGCCGTACGGGTTGCCGGGCGCGCCCGGTACGACGCTGACCTGGCCGGCCCCGGCCCTGCTGTTCGCGGTCGCCTTCGGGAGGCCGGCGGCGAGGTCGGCGTGGCCGTCCCCGTTCACGTCGGCGTCCTTGGCGGGCGAGTTCTCCGACGCGGCGAGCGTGCGGATCGCGAGCAGGTCACCGTACAGATTGTTGCCGGGGCACTCGGTCGGGTAGCCGTCGCGGTGGCCGGAGATCCGGTTCATCGTCACCAGCTGGCCCGCGGTGAACTTGCCGTTGTCGGCACCGGCCGCCATCACGATCGTTCCGGCGGGGTTGACGCCGTACAACCCGAGCTTCCAGGCGGCGAGTCGGGCGATCGAGTCACGCACGGCGGGCGTGGAGGTCGCGGTGTTGTAGTCGCCGAGCACGGCGACACCGCTGGTGTCGGTGTTGAAGCCGTAGGTGTGGGCGCCGTACACGGGCTTGTCGAGACCGCCCGCACGTCCCTCGAAGATCGTGCCGCACTTGTCGACGAGGAAGTTGTAGCCGATGTCGTTCCAGCCGTTGCTCTTCACGTGGTAGGTGAGGATGCCGCGGATGATCGACGCGGACTCGGCGCAGGTGTAGCCGTTCGTCCCGGCCGTGTGGTGCACGAACACGGCCTTCGTGTCGGTCGTGTACGTGGGCGGGTCGGCGACCAGCGACTCGTCGGCGCCCCATCCGGCGCGCGACGTGACGGGAGGCCGGGCGGCGGCGGTGGCCTGCTGCGCAGCCGCCTTCTCCATCCCGTCGGTCCCCGTACGGGAGCTGGTCCCGGCGTCCGGGTCGACGAGGTCGACCCGGAGCCCGGCCGGCAGCTTCGACCCTCGGATCCTCGCCTGCACTCCGTCGGACGCGCCCACCCACAGGGGCTGGGTCGCACCGCGCACGCCCTCCTTGGTTCGCTCGGGCCCCGACTCCGGTACATGGACGTCGAGTTCGAGGGAACGCCATGCGGACCATTTTCCGCTCTCGGCGTCCCGGGTACGTATCTCCGCCGTGCCGTCGAGCGCGGCCTCGGGGTCGGACCAGGTGACGCCGAGCATGCTGAACGGCTCGGTCGAGCGGGCGGCCAGGGCCCGCTGCTTCGGGTCGGTGTCGGCCGGCACGGCGACCGTGTGGACGGCGCCCTTGTGCACGGTGGACGCCGCCGCGGCCTGCACGGACGGTTCGGCCTGTCCGTGCCGGCCCGACAGGGAGATCACGCTGAGCACGACCGCGGCCGCGAGCGCGGTACGGACGGCCTGACGGCCGGGGCCGGAGTGGTTCACTGCTCCCCCTGGGTGTTCGCCGGGACCGCGGCGTCCTCGGTGGCCTCGGGCGCGGCCAGCTCGCCCTGGCAGGTGGCGCGGCCGAACTTGCCGAACGCGGTGGCGGTCTGCACGTGCTTGCCGCGGATGGCGAGTCGGCAACTGGCCTGCCCGCCCTTCTCGTCGAGCGTGATGGTCACGATGGGCGGCTTGCCGAGCGGCACTTCAACCGTCTTCTTCCACGGCAGGTCGACCTTGTTGACCTCGACGGCCGTACCGGAGTCGCTGCGCGCCTGGTAGGTCAGATCGGCGGTGCCTTCGCCGTCCACCTCGTAGGTCACGGAGGCGGTGGGAACGTGACGTTCGGGCTTCTCCTCGGTGTCGAGCACGCCGTAAAGGACGAGACCGGCACAGGCGGCGACCAGAGCGGCGCAGGCGGCGAGGCCGCGACGGTCGACGCCCCTGTTTTCCTTCTTCGCGGGCCCGTCGCCACCCTCGGCGTCTTCTGCCCCTCCGGCTCCTCGCGGTTCACCGCCGTCGGCAGCGGTGCCGACGGCCTCCTCGGCCTCCGCAGTCAATGCGGTCGCCGACGACTCCGCCGCCTGCTGCGGCTCGTCGGTCGACTCCGGCTCGTCGGTCGTCTTCGGCTCTTCGGACGGTGGCATGGGCGGGTCCTGGCTTTCGTGAGGGGGGCATTCCTCGCGCGAAATCCGTCGCGCGCTCTGCGGAGAACCGGCCACTTATACCTCACGGCAAGGACTCCGCTCCAACAGTCGGAAAAATCGGGTGAATTGGAATGTCGGGAATTCACGCGCCGGAATTATCCGCTTCGTTGACACGGGTGGCCCCGGAGGAGTAAGCCGCGCACGACCGGCGCTCCGACATCCCGTCGATCATCAGCCTTTAATTCACGGGCGGTTGGGCGGATTTCCGCCCCGGGCGGCGGGCCGTGTGTCCACGTGCCGAGGTCGGCGCGCGCCCGCACGGGCGACCGGTGAGCCGTATACCGGAGTGGCGATCGCTGTTACACGTAAGAGAGGTGAGAGCGAGTCAGTCCGCTGCGATGCCGCACCATGTGCGCCCCGGGGACCGCGATCAACGGTGAGGTGCGCCCGCGAGCCCGCCACGCGGGTCACGGCGAGTGACATCCACTTGAGTAGCCACATTCATGAGCGAGTCGCCTTCGTTTCGGCGACCGACTTCCCCGTGTCACCGATGGCTCCGTACGAGGCCCCGAAGGGATATACCGGATTGACTCCGGCTGTTGACACTGCCGCGCGCGACTCGTCGGAAAGCAGGCCGCCAACGCGGTGGATCATGGCTGGTGGCGGGCGAGGCATGCCCGGACGTCAGCCCTTTTGCGCGGGCCCGGGCAGCCAATACGTTCACCGAGAAGGGCGGCCCGGACCGCAACGATTTCAACCTCCGGCATGACGAGCGGAGTGCGAACGCGGTACGAGGTCCATGGCGAGGGCCGGCGTGAAGACGGGTCCCCGATGGGCATGCCGCGACGGCCTGTACCGGTTGCGGAAGCACGCCCGGGCAGGGCGACGACGTCGGCTTCGAGCGGCGCCGGACCCCCGTCCTCCTACGGAGCGAACCCGAACGCGCTCGTCGTCTGTGAATCGAGGCCGCTCGGGCAGTCCGCCCGGGCGGCCTCAGCCGTTCGCAGGGACGGGCTCAGGCCTCGGTCACCGCGGTGGCCCGCCACGGGGCGAGGCGCTGTACGTCGCGGGCCGTCTCCGTGACACCGCTCAGGAAGCCCTGCGCACGTGGCGACGCCGTGTCACGCAGCCACTCCGGGGCGATGTCGCAGACTGCGACCTTGACCTCCGTGCCCGCCAGCGCCAGCGGCAGTGTGTGGACCACCGTGGAGGGGAAGCTCAGGACCGTGCGGCCGATCGGGCCGCGGCGGGCGATGAGTTCCAGGGGGAGGTCCGGGCGGACGATCTCCAGGCCGGTGGCGGCTTCCAGGGCGTGGAGTTTGTCGGCGGACTCACGGCGGTGCGCGAAGTAGCGGGTCGCGCCATGGGTACGGGCCAGGGCGGCGACCGCCTCCAGGTACTGGGCATGGTCGACCACGCCCGTCTCGACCAGGGATGTGCCGACCAGGTCCGCGCCCTTGGTGAGGAGTGGCGGGCCGAAGCGGGCACGGGTCCAGGCGAAGGTGTTGGGCGTGACCGTGACACCGGCCGGAGCCTCGACCGGCATGGCCGTGAACACCTCGACCTCGCGGGTCGAGGACGGGGTGAAGCGACGGCGGGCGGTGGCCGTGACCGGGGCCAGGATCAGGTCGCGCGGGCCCGAGCTGCCCCGCCGGTGCCAGCGCACCAGCCTTTCACCGCCGGCGAGTTGGGCGACGAACTCCATCGTGGCCGTGCCGTCGTCGACGACCGTGAGCCGACGGGTGCGGACCATGGACAGGAGGAGCTGCACGTAGCGGGAGAACGGGTCGCCGATCACGATCCGGTCCGCCCTGCGCAGCAGTCCCGTCAGGGCCCGGAGGGTCTTCAGTGGCGCGCCCGCCCCGCCGCGCGCCTCCTGCCAGCGGACGTTGATGCCCTCGTCGCGAGCCAGCTCCGCCATCCGGCGCAGCTGGCCGCGCGACATCGGGTCGACCGGGGGGAGGACGACGACCGTTATGTCCGCCAGGACATGGTCGTCGCCTCCCTCTGTGAAGGCCCACTCCAGGACGTTCAGGAGCTGGACCGGGCTCTCGACGAAGGCGAGGTTCACCGGTCGGCCCGTCAGACCGCGACCGGCTCGGCGGCCGGGGCCGCCTCGGCGTTCTCGGCGACGACGCCCGCGACGCGACGGAGCTTCTTCATCGGGCCGAGCTCGGACTCGTACACCTTCTTGACGCCGTCACCGAGGGAGGCCTCGATGGTGCGGATGTCGCGGACCAGACGGGTCAGGCCCTGCGGCTCGACGGAGGCGGCCTGGTCGGAGCCCCACATGGCCCGGTCGAGAGTGATGTGGCGCTCGACGAACGCGGCGCCGAGGGCGACGGCGGCGAGGGTGGTCTGCAGGCCGGTCTCGTGGCCGCTGTAGCCGATCGGGACGTTCGGGTACTCCTGCTGGAGGGTGTTGATGACGCGGAGGTTCAGCTCCTCGGCCTTCGCGGGGTACGTCGACGTGGCGTGGCAGAGAAGGATGTTGTCCGAGCCGAGGACCTCGACCGCGTGGCGGATCTGGCGCGGGGTCGACATGCCGGTGGAGAGGATGATCGTGCGGCCCGTGGCGCGCAGCGAGCGGAGCAGCTCGTCGTCGGTGAGGGAGGCGGAGGCGACCTTGTGGGCGGGGACGTCGAACTTCTCCAGGAAGGCGACGGCCTCGGTGTCCCACGGGGAGGCGAACCAGTCGATGCCGCGCTCGGCGCAGTGGTCGGAGATGGCGCGGTACTCGGCCTCGCCGAACTCGACGCGGTGGCGGTAGTCGATGTACGTCATCCGGCCCCAGGGGGTGTCGCGCTCGATGTCCCACTGGTCGCGCGGGGTGCAGATCTCCGGGGTGCGCTTCTGGAACTTGACGGCGTCGCAGCCGGCCTCGGCGGCCACGTCGATCAGCGCGAGGGCGTTGTCGAGGTCGCCGTTGTGGTTGATGCCGATCTCGCCGGTGATGTAGACGGGGCGGCCGGGACCGGCGGTGCGGGTGCCGAGGGTGCGCAGACGGGAGGTGCTCATGGGGGTGTTTCCTTACTTGGTGGTGGGGTTGGTGGGGGTGGAAAGGTGGCCGGTGAGGGTGGGCCCGAGCAGCCACGCCGCGATTTCGCGGATGGCGCCGAAGCCGCCGGGGGTGGTCGTGACGGCGCGCGCCGCGACGCGTACCGAGTCATGGGCGCTCGCTACGGCGACGGGCCAGCCGGCGAGGGCGAAGCAGGGCAGGTCATTGACGTCGTTGCCGACGTAGAGCACCCGCTCGGGCGCGATGCCGTGCTCGTCGCACCACTGCTTGAGCGCGAGGTCCTTGCGGTCGATGCCGTGCAGGACGGGGATCTTGAGCTTGTTGGCGCGGGCGGCGACGACCGGGTTCTGCTCGGTGGAGAGGATCAGAAGATCCAGGCCCGCCCTGCGCAGGGCGGCGATGCCCAGACCGTCTCCACGGTGGACGGCGACGATCTCGCGTCCGTCGGAGTCGATCAGGACCCGGTCGTCGGTCTGCGTGCCGTCGAAGTCGAGGACGACCGCGTCGATGTCCTCACGGGTCGGCAGCGGTGACGGGTCCAGGAGCGGTGCGAGGGCGCGGGCGCGGGCCAGGTCGTGCGGGTCGTCGATCTCCAGGACCCGGGCGGGGTCGGTGGTGACCAGCGCGGTGTGTCCGAAGAAGCGGTGCCGGTGGGTACGGAAGCCCTCGACGTCCATCGCGTAGGCGGCGCCGGTCTCCAGCAGGTCCTGGGGCCGGTCCTGGCGGCGAGGGCGGACGGCCTTGTCGTGGTTGACGCCGTAGGTGTCGTCCTCGACCGCGCTGCCGTCGCGCCAGATGAAGCCGTGGAACGGGGCGACGGTGACGGCCGTGTCGGCGCCGTCGCGGGCGACGGCGGCGGCCACGCCGTCGATGTCCTCGCGGGTGACGAACGGGCTGGTGCACTGGACGAGCAGCACCACGTCGGCGGTGCGCTCGTGCATCGCCTCGTACGCGTCGAGTGCGTGCAGCACCGCAGCCTCGCTGGTCGCGGTGTCGCCCGCGATGGCCGGCGGGCGCTGGACGCAGTGCACGCGCTCGGTGGCGCCGAGCGCGTCGCCCGCCGCCCGGGCCGCCTCCGCGATCGCCGCGTCGTCCGTGGTGACGACGACGTCCGTGACCTCACGGACGGACAGGCAGGCGCGGACCGCACGGGCGACCAGCGGTATGCCGCCGACCTGGGCGAGGTTCTTGGCCGGGACACCCTTGGATCCGCCGCGGGCGGGGATCACCGCGAGCACGGTCGGGTTCGGCTTCGGTGTCGAGGTCGGCGTCATGTCTGCTCCTGGATTCGTTGTCACAGCTCGCCCATCCGTCGGATCACGGGGGCGACCCGCTGGACGCCCTGCCGGTACGCGCCGCGTGCCGCTTCCCGTACCGCGTCACGGACCGCGCCCCGCACCCCGCCCGTCTCGCGCGGCGCGGCGGCACCGGGCAGCGGGTGGCCGTCGGGGGCCAGGTGGTGGCGGGCGAGGATGCCGGGCAGGTAGCCGGAGGCGGTGGCGGGCGTGTAGTACGGGGCGAGGTCGGGCAGGCGGGACGCGGCCAGCAGCGCGTCGACGCGGGCCCGTGCGGTTTCGTAGGCCGTGTCGTAGGTGCCGTCGGCGGCGACGCCCTGGCCGGCCAGCCATGTCTCGTCGGGCTCCGGGTGGGAGCCGCCGTCGAGCCGGTCCCACGAGGTGAGCAGGCCCGAGCCGATGAAGTGGTGGTTGCCGAGGGCCTCGCGCACGCCGAGGTCGCTGAGGATCGCGGTGGGGATGCGCCGGTGCAGGGACTCCAGCGCGGCGGTCGAGGAGACCGTGACCAGCAGGTCGGTGCGGTCGAGGACCTCGCCCATGTGCCCGTACACGAGACGGAAGTTGGGCGGCAGTCCGCCGGGCAGCTTCTCCGCGAGCCGCTGGTACGGGAGCTCTTCGATGTGTGTGGTGTGCTCGCCGGGCTTGGAGCGCAGCTTCAGCAGCACCTCGCGGTCCGGGTGCAGCCTGGCGTGCTCGACGAGCCTGCGCAGCAGGTACGTACGGTCGGCGCGGGACGCCGGTACGGAGGGCTGGGCGGCGAACACCACGGTGTCGCGGCCCTCCTGCGGCCGGTGCGGGGCGCCGCCGAGGAACGGCAGTGCGGCCTCCGTGACGGCCGAGGCATCGGCGCCCACTCCCTCGTACACGGCGCGGAAACGCTCGGCGTCGTGACGGGAGTTGGCGAGGACGATGTCCGCGCCGTGCCGCAGCAGCAGTCCGTCGGCGAGCTTCTCGTAGACGACACCGACGTAGCCGGTGACGACGACGGGCCTGGCCGGCAGCCGCAGGGCGGCGAGGCCGTGCAGCATCGCCTGGACCGCGCCGCCGACGAGGGCCAGGACCACGACGTCGTACCCCTCGTCCCGCACGGTGTGCAGGAACTCGACGGCCGTCACTTCGCGCACCCGGCCGGTCTCGACCCCCACGTCACCGACTTCGGCGAGCTGGCGCGCGGTCGGGGTGGCCCGGCCGCGAAGGAGCAGTCCGCTGATCTCGACCGGCCGTTCCGCCGCGCGGGGCGCGTCCGGGGACCCGGTGGTCAGGCGGCGCGCGGTGAGCGCGCCCCATTTCCACCGGGTGTCCGAGTCGGCGAGTACGGCTACCCGGAGCGCCGTGGTCTTGCTGGTACGTGGGGGCACGTCCTAGAAGCTAGGAAGGCATTTCGATTCATGGCCCAACGTGACGGCAACAGATGGTTAACAGCCCGCCGACGCTCGGCGAATCAGCTTCGCAAAAGGCCCTCGATCGCCATGGATTCGGTCCGGTTCATCGCTTCGACATTCGTCGTTCACCTGCCGTCCCTCCTGGGGCCAGGGCAAATGACGAGCGCCCGCCTAGCGTGAGACGGGTGGTTAAGCTCTCCGTCATCGTGCCGTTCTACAACGTGCAGACATACGCCCCCGACACCCTGAGAAGCCTGCGGGCCAACGCCCGCGAGGACTTCGAATTCATCCTCGTCGACGACTGTTCGACCGACGGGACCGCGGACATACTGCGCCGCGCGGAGGACGAGATTCCGGGGGTGGTCGTCAGCAGACACAAGGAGAACGGCGGGCTGGCCACCGCCCGGAACACCGGCCTGGACGCGGCCCGCGGCGAGTACCTCGCCTTCCTGGACGGCGACGACTGGGTGGCCCCCGGTTACTTCGCCGGGCTGCTGGCCCGGGCCGAGGCACTGGGCTGCGACTTCGTCCGTACCGACCATGTGCAGGTCGACGGCAGGACCCGTACGGTGCACCGCGTGCCGCACGGTCGGCGCGACGAGGTCATGGACCCGCGGAACGCGATCCTGCCCGCCACGCGGACCACCTCCGTCGACTACCCGTACGCCTGGGCGGGCCTCTACCACCGCCGGCTCCTGGACCGGGGACTGCTGCACTTCACGGACGGTCTGCGCACCGCCGAGGACCGGCCGTGGATCTGGCGGCTGCACCGCGAGGCGGATTCCTTCGCGGTACTCGGATTTCTCGGGATTTTCTACCGGCGCGGGGTCGCTTCGTCACTGACCCAGATCGGTGACGTACGCCAGCTCGATTTCATTCGTTCATTTGACCAAGTGGTACGGGAAACGGCGGAGGACCGCGATGCGCGGGCCCTTCTGCCGAAAGCGGTCCGCACCTACTGCGCAATCATTTTTCATCACATGAGCTCCATGGAGAGATTCGAACCCGCCGTGGCCCGGGCCCTGAAATCGATGAGCGCGGCCGCACTCAAGCGGATGCCGCAGGACGTGCTGGACGAGGCCCTGGACTCGATGGACGTACAGCGCGCGACCCTGTTGCGCCGACTGCGTCGCCGCCCGGTCGCCGCGAAGGAGGTGGCGGCCGCATGAGCAGCAGCCGGACCCGTACGACGCAGATCTTCCTCGCCTCCACCCTCTACGGCGCCGCCACCCTCGCGGCCGCGCTGGACTCGGGCGCCTTCGCGGACGCCGACCGCCGCATCCTGCTCGTCTCGAACAATGCGGCGATTCCGGAGACGACACCCGCCGTCGACGCGATGCCCGGGTTCGACGCGCTGCGCGGCCGGTTCGACGACGTGGTGTCGTGGAACGAGACCATCGCCCCGTTCCACCCGAGCGGCTGGGCCCCGCGTCCGGACGACGTACCGCTGTGGGAGCGTCATCTGCGCCTCGCATGGGGACTAGGGGACGACACCGTCGAGCTCGCGATCGAGTCGATCCAGGTCAACCCGGCCATGGCGATCGCCCAGATGTTCACCGGCGCACCGATCGATGTGTACGCGGACGGGCTGATGAGCTACGGCCCGACCAGGAACAAGATCGACCCGCTGACCGGCACGCGGGTGCGGCGGCTGCTCCACCTCGACCTCGTGCCGGGACTGAAGCCGCTGCTGCTCACGGAGTTCGGGGTCGCGCCGGAGGTCGTGCCGACCGAGGCGTTCCTCACGGTGCTCGGTGAACTGGCCGACGCCCACGATGTGGTGGGGAGCGTGCCGTCCGTGGAGGCGCCCGCTCTGCTGCTCGGCCAGTACCTCTCCGCGCTGGGGCTGATCAGCGCGACGGAGGAGGAGGAACTGCATCTGCGCATGATGCGCGGGGCGGTCGAACTCGGCCACACGCGGCTGGTGTTCAAGCCGCACCCGACGGCTCCGGCGCAGTGGTCGCGGGCCATGGAGACGGAGGCCGAGAAGCTGGGCGCGGAGCTGACCGTGCTGGACTCGGGGGTGCTGACCGCGCCGGTGCTGGCCGAGGTGCTGTACCGGCGGATGCGGCCGGCGCTGGTCGTCGGCTGCTTCTCGACCGCGCTGCTCACGGCGTCCGCGTTCTACGGTGTGCCGGTCGCCCGGGTCGGTACGGAGATGCTGCTGGACCGGCTGTCGCCGTTCGAGAACAGCAACCGGGTTCCGGTGACGCTGGTGGACGCCCTGGTGCCGGACCTCGGCGACCGGCAGGCGGTCACAGAGGCGAAGGCGGTGGCACCGGCCGAGCTGGACGAGCTGATCACCGCGGTCGGGTTCACGATGCAGCCGAAGATCTATCCGGAGCTGCGGCCGGCCGCTGAGCGGTATCTCTCCACCCGCCTCACGGCGACGACCTGGCGCTACTTCAAGCGCAAGCGGCTCACCTCGCTGGGGCTGCCGGGTGGAGTGCCCGCCCAGTTCGCGTTCCTGCCGCGGAACGCAGCGGTGCGCAAGGTGGCGCGGCGGGCGAAGTCGTTGCGGCGGGTTGTGCTCCGATAGGCCGGGGCGACCGGGTACTCCGCGTCGGGCCGCCCGGCGCTCGTGGGCAGAAAAGCGGGGCGGGGCGCCCGGTCGG
>NZ_JBHVEE010000114.1:0-32756 GCF_042802415.1 Streptomyces sp. NPDC057486
GGTCTTGCTCGGCGTCGCACAGGCCGGACGCGGTTTTCCGTCCTTGAGGATCTGCGCGCTCATGGTCCCGAATTCTGGGAGGGTGGTCGGGTGGCAGGGGCGGGCAGACGGAGGGCCGGCCGAGCCGGTGGGGCACTGATGTTGGTGTCCGCGGCCGCCCTCCTGGCAGGCTGCGGTGACGGCCGCGGCGATCCGCCCTCGAAGCCGAAGGCGGGCCCCGCGATCCGCACTTGTGTCACCTCGTCCGGCGGTCTGCGGGCCGACCTGAACGGCGACGGTACGGCCGATCAGGTCTCGCGCGCCTCCCTCACCGGTGCCGGGCTCCGCATCACCTTCGGCGCGACTCACGGAGCCGGCACCTCGGTGTCTCCCCGGCAACTGGTCGGCGACCGGGGCGAAGGCGCGGTGGACGTGATGGGGGTGGTGGCCGACTTCGACCGGGACGGCTGGCTGGACCTGTTCATCGCGGCCACCGGGCCCATGCAGGGCGACGACCCGATGGAGCCGGCCGTCTCCGAACTACGCCTCGGCCCGTTCTCGGCCCGCGGACGCGGCCAGAGCGACAACCACGTCGAACTGAGCGAGCCGCGCGCCGTAGGCGTCACCGACTACAACCACGACCGGTACCCGGATCTCGCGGCCTACATATACCGGGGGGACGGCGTGTACGCCGTGCAGGCCCGCCTCGGTGGTGCGAAGGGCCTCGACCGGGAGCCGGACGACAGCAACCGGCGGTACACGGCCGAGACCGAACAGACCGGCGTGCGGATCCCGGACTCCATGCCGGACCCCGGCCTGCGGACGTTCTACCCGTCGTGCGAGGACAAGGGCCAGAGCGACAACGGCATCGCTACCGGGTAGTGGGGTGGCCCCACCACCCGGTAGGAACACCCCGGTGGAGGCGCTCCATCCCGAACGCGTACCTCACGCAGGTCCCGGAGGCAGCGGCGGCCTGACCCGTCGTACCGCCCAGGACGGACACGACAGCCGGGCCGGTTCCCGCCGGGAGAGCGACGGCGCGCGGCCCGGCTGACGTGTGCACGGGGTAGTGCGTGCGGCTACTCGTCGCCGGGCGCGGACGAGGAGTTGTACCCGGCATCCGAGCCGCCGGACGCGTCCGGGGCCGGCTCCGGGAGGCTGTAGCTGCTCAGCGACGGGCTCTTCGGATCCGGACGCACGGCGCCCAGCAGCGGATTCGACGCCAGCGGCGAGACCTTCACCTGCGACCCGGGCCGGGGCGCCTGCACCACCAGGCCGTTGCCGACGTACAGGGCCACGTGCGTGGCCTTCGGAAAGTAGATCACCAGGTCACCCGGGCGCAGCGCGTTCAGCGGTACCTTCCGCAGCTGCCGCCACTGCTCCTGCGAGGTCCGCGGAATCGTGCGCCCCGCGTTCGCCCAGGCCTGCGAGGTGAGCCCGGAGCAGTCGAACGACCCCGGACCCTCCGCGCCCCACACATACGGCTTGCCGAGCTGCCTGACCGCGTACCTCACCGCCTCGTCGCCCTCCTGGGACGGCGGCCGGGCCGAGGACAGGGCCCCCGAGGTGACCAGCGTGCCCTGGGCCTTGTCCGTGGCCTGCTGCTCCAGTCGGGACACCTTGGCGATCTGCTCGGCGGTGAGCTCGGCCAGCAGCATCTCCACCTTCCTCAGCCGCGACTGCACGGTGTCGCGCTGCTTCTTCTGCCGCGCGGCCAGCACTCGCTGCTTCTCGAGCACCTTGCGGGACGCGGAGGCCAGCCCGTCCGCGCGCTTCTCGGCGCCGGTGAGCCGCTTCACGGTCGCGGCCCGGCCGGCCGCCACCCGCCGGATCACCTGTTCCTGGTCCAGGGCGTGCTCGGGATCGCGGGACAGCATCAGCTGGACGTACGAGGAGAAGTCGGACTGCCCCTGGTACTGCTCCCGGGCCAGCCGCCCCGCGTCGTTGCGGCTGTGGCCCAGCGCGGTCCGCGCCACGACGAGAGCGGTGTCCAGCTCCTTCGCCTCCGCCTGTCTCTTCCTCAGCTTCGCCGTGGTTCCGTTGTACGCCTCGCTGGCCTCCTCGGCCTGCTGATACAGCTTCTTGAGCTCGGTCAGCAGCGCGGCGACGCTCTTCGTGGCGCGTGGCTCACGGGCGGGGCGGGGACTGCTCGGCTCCGCGGCGGCGGCGACGGCGGGTGAGGCCGCGACCACCGCGGCGAGTGCCGCCGCGCAGACGGTGCGCAGAACCCTGGACGACACGGGATCACCTCCGACAACGGGGCGATCGTGGGACTACCCCATGAGTGAGCGCAACTCGTCAATACGGTCACTCGGGCGCGGGCGATGCAAGAACCGTGCGGCGTGGCGGCACCCGGATTCGCCCGGACGGCGGGACGCCCCGCAAGGGGCCGGCGGATCACGGCCGGGGCCCTGACCCGTCGGCCCCCCGAGGTCACTTCACGGGGAACGCGTAGAACATCCGTTCCCGCTGGACGACGGCGGACTTCCCGAAGGCCAGCACCCGGTACGGGGCGGTGACCGTGGCGCCCTTCGGGTCCTGCACCCCGATGTCCTGGAACTTCCACAGTCGCCGGCCGTCCGCCGCGGCGAACGCGGTGACCTGTGCGTCTCCGGCCGCCAGCACGGTCCTGCCGCTGGAACTCACGGTGACGACCGGCGCCGATGCGCCGGGCACCGCCTCGGTGGACCGCCGCCAGCGCAGCTTTCCGGACTCCCGCTCGACCGCGCCCACTTCCTGGTTGCGGCTGGTGGTGTGCAGCAGGGCCCCGGCCGGGACCGGTGTCCCGAACACGGTCCCGGGCGTGCCGTTCAGCGTCCACTTCGGCCTGCCCGTGGGCATCTCGAACGACTGGAGGGCGTCGCCCGCCGCCGCGTACAGCAGTCCCTGGTCATCCCCGACGGCTGCGCCGTCCGGACCGACCGTGCCGAACGACTTGGTCCACAGCAGCTTCCCGCTCTTGCGGTCGAACCCGCGGAAGACCGCCTTGCCCTTGGCGGCCTTGACGTCGCCGGGGGTGAGCGTCGCGCTCTTCTGGCGTACGACGATGTCGTCGGGGCGGACGGCGATCAGCCGGTAGGCGGGGGTCGTCGATTCCCGGCCGGTGGGTACAGGGGTCCGCCACAGCTCCTTGCGCCGCACGATGTCGTACGCGAACAGGAACGACGTGACGACCTGTGTGTCCTTCCCGCGCTTCTTGCCCTTCTTCGGCTTCTCGGCCTTCACGGTGACCTTGCGCGAGCCGGTGAACCAGATCGCCGGACCGGACTGGCCGATGACGTCGGACACCGTCAGGAACGGTGCGCCCTCGAACGCGTTCTCGTACGCCACCCGGTGCGCGACCGTTCCGTCCTTCGGCGACAACCAGAGGAACTCGGACGGCCCGGCCACGAAGCAGAACGCGTCACCGGCAGCCAGGACCGCCTGCCCCTTCGCCGCGTCAGGGCACTCCCAGAGGCGGCGGCCGGTCCGCAGATCGACGGCGGAGGCCTTCGTCCCACCGGTCAGCACGAGCAGCCGGTCGTGCCAGAGCGCGGCGGTGAGCGGCGCGGGTTCGGCCTCGGGGTGCCCGTACACCCAACGCGGCTGCGGCGGCAGCCCGGCCACGGTGGGGCCGCTGGGGGACGGGGCGGGCTTGCCGTCGTCCGGGGCGTCGGAGCCGTCGGACCCGAGGGCGAGCACCCCCCCACCGCCGACGATCAGGCCGGCCGCGCCGGCTGCCGCACCGAAGAGCAGGGTGCGACGGTCGAGGGCGGCGGAGGGGGACGAGGAAGAGGAGGGCGCGGGTGCGGGCGTGGGCGTCACGGGCGGCGGGGCGGTAATTGCCGCTGCCGGGGCCGGGAGCGGGTGCGGTACGAGCGGTGCGACGGGCGGCAGGATGACGGGCAGCCGGTCGGGGGGACCGGTCCGTTCACGCGGGATGGACAGCTGGGTGGTCGGCCGGTCGGGCTCCGGGGCGCGGGGGCTGCCGACGCTTCCGATCCGGGTGGTCCGGGTGTCCTCTCCGAGGCCGCCGTCGCCGGGCGCGCCGGTGGCGGGGCTGTCGGGCGTGGCGTCGGCAGGTTCGGTGAGAGACCCGCGCGGGGCTGTGCCGCCGGGGTTGTCCGCAGGCTCGTCGGCCGCCCCTTCGGACACCAGCTCCCTGACGCGGGACTCCTGTTCCGCAAGCGTCTTCGACAGATGCTCCGGCAGCCAACCGCCCCTCGCGAGGCCCGCCGCGCCCTCCAGCGCCAGTTCCGCCGCCACCGTCCCGGAGCTCGGCCGCTCGGCCGGGTCCTTGGTCAGGCAGCGCGCGATCAGCCCGCGCAAGTCCTCCGGGACCGCGCCCAGTTCCGGCTCGGCGTGGGCGATCCGCTCGGCGGCCTCCGCCGCCGGGCCGTCCGCGAGCGGGGTCGTGCCGGTCGCCGCGTACGCCAGCAGCAGACCGAGCACGAAGAGGTCGGAGGCCGGTCCTGCCGTCTCGCCCTCGACCTGCTCCGGGGTGAGATATCCGAGCCGCACGGAGAGCTGCCCGCCCGTTCTGGCCTCGGCATCGGCAGCAGCGCCCAGCGGGCCGAAGGCCGTGAGCCGCGGTCCGTCCCCGGTCAGCAGCACGGTCCCCGGGGCGAGCCCCTCCAGCACGGCCCCGGTGGCGTGCACCCGGGAGAGCGTCTCGGTGATACCCGCACCCAGTATCCGCACGGCACGCTCGGGGAGGGGCCCCGCGGCGTCGATCGCCTCGGCGAGCGTCAGCGCCGGTACGTACGCCACGGCCGTCCACAGCTCCCCACCGTCCGTCCGGGTGGCGAGCTGCGGCTGGACCCAGCCACCCGCCAGCCGGTCCGCGGTGCGTGCCTCCGCCTCGAAGCGGCGGCGGAAGGCGGGCAGTGCGGCAAGCTCGGGCCGGGCCGCGGTGATCACGACGGTGTGGTCCGCGGTGCCGTCGGCGGTGTCGGCCGCGCTCGCGTCGTGCGCGAGGTACTGGACAGCGCTCGCCGTCTCGCGGAACCGCGCCAGCACGGTGTACGGACCGAAGCGGCGTGGATCGTCCTGACGCAGCGCCTCCATGGCGCACCCCCTTGTGACCGTTCTCGTGACCATGGATCCGTCGATCCTAAGGGCTGTCCCGTAATCCCTGGTGGATCAGCGCGCGGCGTCGGATGCGGTGCATCTCAAGGCGGAGGAGCGTCCTCGTACCGGGTGTATTCGGCGTTCCGGCAACGCGGCGAGGTGCCGTGGCCGTCGTCGTGCGCCCGCCGGGGATCACGGGACAGCCCTTGGGGGATCCGGCAATCGAGAGGCGGTCGACGCACCCCGCCCGGACCGGCGGGTCAGCTCGGCTTCGACCAGGGCCATTTGAGAGTGTGACGCTCGCGGCCCTCGGGGGCGTACTCGTACACCCAGCCGCGCTGCACACCCAGCCGCTTGGAGTATCCGGCCGGGACCCGCCGGTACGCGTACACGGTGGCCGGCCCGCCGTCGGCGTCCGGCACCGGGACCTCGTACCACTTGGGCGGATGGCCGGTCGAGCCGACGAGGACGGGGAGGACCCGCCCGTCCAGTGGGCCGCCCCTGAAGGCGGTGTTCTCGCTTCTCACCTCCCCAGTCTGACCCAGGGTGTGTTCCGGGGCTCAGTCCGGCGGCAGCAGGTGGGCCGCCCCGCCGACCACGGGGACCAGCCGGGCCGCCAGCTTCCCGGCAGGACCGGATGCGGTCTCCAGCGACAGCAGTGCGGCCACCACGGACGCCGTCTCCCCGTCCGTTGCCGCGGTGGCCGCGAGCAGGGCGATCAACTGGTCGACCAGCCAGTCGCGCAGCTCGTCGGCGTCGGGCTGTTTCCCCTCGTCCAGCCAGATCAGCGAGGCCGCTTCGACGGCTGCGATCCAGGTCCGCACCAACATCCGCAGCCGGGGACCGGGCGCACATCCGTCTCCCCGGCCCAGATGCAACAGGATCTGTTCGGCCGCCGCCCGCCGCACCTCGTCGACGATCGCCGTCGTCCGGGACGTCTCGGCGACGCTTCCGCCGCGCAGCAGGGCGCTGAACCCGGTGTCGTGCTCGTCGACGAACCTGAGGTAGCGGCCGAGCACTCGCGTCACCCGTTCCGTGGGCGGGCCCTCGGCCGGCTCGGCGAAGCAGAGTTTCAGTTCGTCCGCCGCGGACCGGAGCGCCGACTCGTACAACTGCTGCCGCCCACCGGGGAAGTAGCGGTAGACGAGCGGACGGGAGACACCGGCGACCGCCGCGACCTCGTCGAGCGAGACCTCGTCCGGCGCCCGGTGCGCGAACAGGGTGAGGGCGGTGCCCAGGAGTTGCGTGCGACGCTCCTCGACGCTGAGCCTTCGGTACGCGCGGTTCGGCGGGGCTGCGGCGGCAGAGGTCATGCCTCGAAGCCTAAGGGCTGTCCGGCGGGTCCCGGCGTGATCCGCCGGACACCCCTGCGGCGCTTCCTCCGCCGGGAAGGCGGCTCAGGCCAGCAGACCCGAGCTCTTCCACAGCTTGCGCCCCACCCCGCTCAACACGCCGATGTCGTCGAGGAAGTCCGTCAGCCGCTTCGCACCCGACTGCATGACCTCCGCCCGGTGGCCGCTCGCCTTCACCTGGGCGACGGCCTCGCGGCGGTCCAGGCCGACGTTCTCGTACACCTGCGGGTTGATGAAGCAGACGGAGAAGACGCGCGCCGCCTCCCCGCAGCTCAGCCGGGTGAACTCGCGCTCCCAGCGAGGTGCCGTGACCATCTGGCGGCGCAGCTCCTCGCGGGCGTAGCGCACATGCCGTGCCTCCTCGACCACATGGATACGGGTCACACCGCGCACCAGCGTCTGGACGCGCTCGTCCGGGAACGTCAGCCGCTGCATCCAGTCGAGGATCTCCTCGCCGAGCAGGGTCGCGGCGAACGAACCGGGCGTCGTGGACACGGTCTTCAGCACCCGCGCGAGGTTGTGGTAGACGCGCGGTACGGGATAGCTGGGCGCCTGCCCCCACTGGATCATGCGGCCGAACATCATCGAGTGCCGGCACTCGTCGGCAATCTCGGTCAGCGCGTAACGGACATGATTGCTGGTCACCGGCTTGTCGTAGATGTGCCGGACCAGCAGCTGCATCAGGATGATCTCGAACCAGATGCCGAGCGAGGCCAGCGACGCCGCCTCGTGCCGGGCCAGGTCCATCCGCTGCTCCTCCGACATCTTCCGCCACAGCGGGGTGTCGTAGAGGGAGACGAGCTCGGGCGGCCAGAACCACTTGCCGTCCTCGACCGCCGCGTCCCAGTCGAGTTCGGTGTCCGGATCGAAGGAGTGCTTGGCCGAGGACTCGAGGAGGCGCTCGGCGATCTGCTCGCGGTCCGGGAGCGGGCCGAGTGCGTCGCGGAGCACCTGCACGTCGCGTTCGGTCACTGTCGTCATGGCTGGGGGCACCTCACACGTGGGTTACCGAGGGTCACTTCTTATGAGACTGCTTGTCAGTAAGGCAGTCAATCCCTCGCGCGCGACTTGTTGACCCGGCGTCTACCAACGTGTGAACCTGCCAACTGACCCAACCGCAGCGGAACTTGTCCGAGCATGTGAGGCGAAGGAGCCGTCCGTGTCGACACACGACCTCTACACCACCGCCCCCGACACGCCCCTGTGGCAGGTGCCCGCCTCCGGCGCCGCCCGCTTCAGCTGGGACTACGACGACGGCCGTGAGCGCCTTCTCGCCCTCTACCAGAAGGGCAAGGACAAGCAGTGGGACGGCAACAAGCGCATCGACTGGTCCCTGGAGGTCGACCCCGCCGACTCGCTGGGCACCCCCGACGAGGCCCTCACGCTGTACGGCACCCCGCACTGGGCCAAGATGACCGAGAAGGACCGGGGCGAACTGCGCAAGCACTACACCTCGTGGCAGTTCAGCCAGTTCCTCCACGGTGAACAGGGCGCGATGGTCTGCGCGGCCCGGATCGTGGAGTCCGTCCCCGACCTGGACGCGAAGTTCTACTCCGCCACCCAGACCATGGACGAGGCCCGGCACGCGGAGATATACGGCCGGTTCCTGCACGAGAAGGTGCAGATGCTCTACCCGATCAACGACAATCTCCAGGGCCTGCTCGGCGACACCCTGCGCGACTCCCGCTGGGACATGCCCTACCTGGGCATGCAGGTCCTGATCGAGGGCCTGGCGCTGGCTGCGTTCGGCATGATCCGCGACACCACGACCAAGCCGCTGCCCAAGCAGATCCTCGCCTACGTCATGCAGGACGAGGCCCGGCACGTCGCCTTCGGCCGGATGGCGCTGCGCGACTACTACAAGCAGCTGAGCGACGCCGAACTGCGCGAGCGCGAGGAGTTCGTCATCGAGGGCTGCTATCTGATGCGCGACCGTCTCAGCGGCGTCGAGGTGCTGGAGAACTTCGGCATAGGCAAGCAGGAGGCCAAGGACCTCTCCGAGCACTCGGAGTACCTGCAGCTCTTCCGCAAGTTGCTGTTCAGCCGGATCGTGCCGTGCGTCAAGGACATCGGTCTGTGGGGCGAGCGGCTGCAGAAGGCGTACGTCGACATGGGCGTCTTCGAACTCGGCGACTCCAACCTCGACCTGCTCATGGCCCAGGACGAGGAGATAGCCGAGCAGCTGGACCGGGACCGGTTCGCGGCGGAGGAGCAGGCGCGGGTCGCGGAGGTCGAGGAGGCGATGGCGGAGGGCGCTGCGCAGCAGTAGTGCTGCGACCGGCCCGGTGCGAAGGTCTTCGACGGCCGGCGCTCAGAGGCCGGCCGCGAAGCCGCACACCGGCTCCGCCACCCGCGCCCGAGCCTCCGGCGGCGTGGCGTGCGTCGCCGCGATGCCCACGGCGGTGACGCACGCCTCCGGGCCTCGGCAGAGGGCTTCGTCGGCGTCGACACGACCCGCGCCGTCACCGGCGGGGTCGTCGAGCGCCAGGTCGCGCCGCCGAGCCGGATCAGCCGGCGGCGGACACCGCCCGCGTCCGTGCCGATTCGCGCACGCCGATCGGCGATCAGTCCGCGGCCGGGGCGGGCGCCGGGAAGCTGGTCCGTAGCGTGAACGCCCTTTCCGTCGGGCCGTGTTCGCGCAGGATCCGCAGGCGCTCCTCGGCGTCCTGCACCGTCGGGCGCTCGCCCGCCGGAACCCACCACAGTGCGGTCATCGCCTCCTCCACCCGCTCGAACCATTCGCGGCGCCGGGCGAGGAGTTCGCGATGCTGCCCCTGGTACATGAAGGCCGTCAGTGCGTCCGTGTCGCGCCACACCGACATGTTCACGATCAACCAGGAGTCTCCGAAAACCGGTACGTCGGTGGCGTTCCCGGTTTCGCTCTGCAGCCTCCAGACGAACCCCGCGGCCCGGTCGGCGACCGCGTTGACCGGATCGAGGGCGTCGACAAAGTCTTTCAACTCGGGTGAGTCCAGGGGGAATCTGAGCCGGGCGATGTTCACCTGGGCGAGTTCGTGGCCGTTCTCCGATGTCATGGATGTCATGGCCGCACAGTAATCAGCGTGTGCCGCGCCGTAGGGGCCGTTCCGAGCCGCGAGACGGCCCGGCCGGTGGTGCGCCCCTGCGCGCCGTCAGCCCCGCAGCGCCGCCTCCATGACGGCCCGGGCGATCGGCGCCGCGCTGCCGCCTCCGCTGATGTCCGCCCGCTTCGCGGCGGCGTCCTCGACGACCACCGCGACCGCGACCGCCGGCCGGCTCGCGTTCGGCGCCTGTGCCCAGGAGATGAACCAGGCGTACGGGGTACCGGAGTTGTCGATGCCGTGCTGAGCGGTGCCGGTCTTGCCGCCGACCGTCGCCCCGTCGATCGCGGCATTGGTCCCCGTGCCCTGCTCGACGACGTCGATCATCATCTGTCGCAGCTGCGTCGCCGTCCGCGGGCTCATCGCCTGGTGGTAGGAGCGCGGGCCGTTCTGATGGACGGTGGTGCCGCTCCTGGTCGTCGTACGGTCCACCAGATACGGGTACTTGAGGTCACCGCCGTTCGCGACGGCCGACGCCACCATGGCCATCTGCAGCGGTGTCGCCGTCGTGTTGAACTGTCCGATCGACGACAGGGCCAGCTGGTCGTTGCTCATATCGGTGTCGAAGTTGCTTCTGGCCACGCCGGACGGGATCCTCAGCCCGCTGTCGTTGAAGCCGAAATTCCGCGCCGCCTTCACCATCCCGTCGAGTCCGACGTCCACCCCCAGATGGGCCATCACGGTGTTGCACGACACCCGGATCGCCTCGGCGAGCGACGCGTACTCGCAGCCGCGTGCCTCATTGGGGAGCGTGGTGCTGGTCCCCGGCAGGACGTACGGGGACGGGGTGTCGGTCTCCGCATAGGGGTCCTCGACCACATTCGCGTCGAGCGCCGCAGCCGCCGTCACGATCTTGAAGGTGGAGCCCGGCGGATAGGTCTGCCGGATCGCCCGGTTGAGCATCGGCTGGCTCCTCGCCCTGTTGAACTGCCGCCAGGCGTCGGTGACCGACGAACCGGTGCCGGAGAGCCGTTCGGGGTCGTACGAAGGGGTCGAGACCAGCGCCAGGATCTTGCCGGTCGACGGTTCGAGGGCGGCGACCGCACCCCGCCGCCCGCCGAGCCCGGCGTACGCGGCGCGCTGCATGGAGTCCTTGACGGTCGTGGCGACGTTGCCGCCGGGCTGCCGGCTGCGGGTGATCTCGTCCCACAGCGGCAGCGGGGCGAGCAGCGGATCGGTGCCGGAGAGGATGTCGTCCTCGGCGTTCTCGATGAGCGTCGTGCCGTACGTCTGCGAGGCGTACCCGGTCACCGGCGCGTACAGCGGCCCGTCGGTGTAGGTGCGCTCGTAGGCGAGCTGCTCGTCCGTGTTCTTGGAGCCGGTGACCGATTTCCCGCCGACCAGGATGTTGCCCCGCTGCTGGTCGTAGCGGTCGATCGTCCGGCGGCGGTTGGCGGGGTTGTCGTCCAGTCGGTCCGCCTGGAAGACCTGGATGCGGGCGGCGTTCAGCAGCAGCGCCATGAGCAGCAGCAGGCAGAACGCGGCGGCCCGCCGGATGTAGCGGATCACGACGGGTCCTCCACGATCGGTGCCATGTCCCCGGTCTCCACGTGGTCGGGGTGGGGGGTGCGGGCGAGGTCGCTGATCCGGATGAGCAGCGCCACGATGATCCAGTTGGTCACGACGGACGAACCGCCCTGGGCGAGGAACGGCATCGCCATGCCCGTCAGCGGGATCAGTCCCATCACGCCACCCGCGATCACGAACACCTGGAGGGCCAGGATCGAGGCGAGCCCGATCGACAGCAGCCGCCCGAAGGGGTCTCGCAGGGCGAGCCCGGCCCGGTAGCCGCGGGCGACCAGCAGCGCGTACAGCAGGAAGATCGCGGTCAGCCCGGAGAGCCCCAGTTCCTCGCCCGCCGTGGCCAGGATGAAGTCGGACTTGGCGGCGAAGCCGATGAGGATGGAGTGGCCGAGTCCGAGCCCGGTGCCCAGCATCCCGCCCGCGGCGAACGCGAAGAGCGACTGGGCGAGCTGGCTCGGTCCCTCGCCCGCGTCGATGGAGGCGAACGGATCGAGCCAGTCCTGCACCCGGCTGTGCACATGCGGCTCGAAGGAGCCGACGGCGAACGCGCCGACGGCGGCGAGCAGCAGCCCCACCGCGATCCACCCGGTCCGGCCGGTCGCCACGTACAGCATGATCACGAAGAGGCCGAAGAAGAGCAGCGACGTCCCCAGATCGCGCTCGAGGACCAGCACCCCGACACTGAGCAGCCAGATCGCCACGATCGGGCCGAGCACCCGGCCGGTGGGCAGTTGGAGTTTCCAGATCCTGCGCCCCGTGTAGGCGAGCGCGTTGCGGTTCGCGGAGAGGTAAGCGGCGAAGAAGACGGCGAGCAGGATCTTGGCGAACTCGCCCGGCTGGAAAGAGAATCCGCCGATCCGGATCCAGATCTTGGCGCCGTTCACCGCGGGGAAGAAGATCGGCACGATCATCAGGACGAGCGCGGCGGCGACCGACAGGTACGCGTACCGCTGGAGCACCCGGTGGTCGCGGAGGAAGACGACGACCACGATGAAGAGCGCGACCCCGAGCGTCGACCAGATCAGCTGGGTGGGCGCCGCCTGGTCCTTCGGGGTCTCCAGGTCGAGCCGGTAGATCAGCACCAGCCCGAGGCCGTTGAGCAGGACGGCGATGGGGAGCAGCAGCGGATCGGCGTGCGGGGCACGGAAGCGGACGGCGAGATGGGCGAGGAGTGCGAGCAGCCCGAGGCCGGCACCGTAACCGGCGACATCGGGCGGGATCGCGTGGTCGTGCGCGAGGCCGACGGCGGCGTAGCCGTAGACGGAGATGAGGACGGCTCCGACGAGGAGCGCGAGCTCGACCCCGCGCCGCTTCGGCAGGCGTAGCTGCGGCGGGGGCGCGTCCGTCCTCGTTGCGGTCATGCCCCGCAACGTAGCAAGAGGTGCACCATATTCCCCTTATGTCAGTTAATTTCCCTTACGTCGCCTCTGTCTGGTCGTCATGGCCGGGCGGTTCGCCGCCGTCGAGCTGCACGTACTCCGGGAGCGTCAGCCGCGCCACCGCCCCGCCGTCCTCCGCGTTGGCGAAGACGAGCTCGGCGCCGATGACCGCCGACTGCCCGACGGCGATGGTCAGTCCGAGCCCGTGGCCCTTGCCGCTGCCCTCGGTACGGAACCGCTGAGGACCACCGGCCAGCAGATAGTCCGGGAACCCCGGACCGTGATCGCGTACGGTCACCACCGGCCCGTCGACCGTCACGACCACCGGCGGCCGGCCGTGCTTGTGCGCATTGGCGATCAGATTGCCGAGGACCCGCTCCAGCCGCCGCTTGTCGGTCTCCACCCGTACGGGCCTCGCCCCGGTTCCGGCTTCCGCCCCCAGGACGCGGACCTCGGTCTCCGTTCCCGAGGCGCCCGCCACGCGAACGGCGAGCGGAGCCAGTTCGTGAACCGCGAGATCGACCTCTTCCGTTTGGGCGTCGAGCCGGGAGATCTCCAGCAGATCCTCCGTCAGCGCCCGCATCGTCCGCACCCGGTCCCGCACCAGCTCGGCCGGGCGGCCCGCCGGCAACAGCTCGGCCGCGGCCGAGAGGCCGGTCAGCGGGGTGCGCAGCTCGTGCGCCACATCGGCGGTGAAGCGCTGCTCGGCCAGCAGCTTGCGCTGGAGCGTGGACGCCATGGTGTCCAGCGCACCGGCGACGATCGCCACCTCGTCCTGCGGGCGCGACGGGTCCCGGGTGCGGGGATCGTCGACGCGGGCGTCGAGATCGCCCGCACCGATCCGGCGGGCCACCCGGGCGGTCTGGTGCAGCCGACGGGTGACCCGGGTGACGGCGAACGCGCCGACCAGCAGCGTGGCGCCGATCGCGAGCAGCGAGGAGCCGACGATCGCCCGGTCGAGGCTGTTGATCACGTGGGCACTCTGGCTGTAGTCGACCGCGGTGGCCAGCGCGCGGCCGTCGGCCGGGCCTGCCGCCCACATGGTCGGACGCCCGTGGCGGCGGGCGACGAGCGTGCCCTGACGCCCGCTCACGGCGAGGGCGCGCAGGGACGCGGGCAGCCCGGGCGGATCGATACCGGAACCCGGAGGGAGCTCCTCGCCCGCCTTGTACGCCGCGGTGACGTCGTCCAGCCGGGAGAGCGCCTCGGTGCGGGCCTCGGCGACCGTCTCCCGGGTCACCGCGGTGTGCACCAGCGCGCCCAGCAGCGCGGCGAGTGCGCAGCACATCACGGTGATGAACACCGCCGCCTTCCAGGTGAGCGTCGCGGTCCACGCGGGCGCGCGCAGTCTCCGTCGCCTCATCGCCGCCCCGCGGAGGCCGTGACCGTCGGCGGCGCCATGGTCGGTTCGGGACTCGGCTCCGCGCTCGGCCGGCCGCTGGGCGCCGTCTCCGGCGCCTTCCGCAGGATCTCGTCCCGCGTCGGCAGCATCGCGCGCTGGTGGTCGTCCCAGGACCAGGCCGTCCGGTATTCGTATCCGGCGATCGTCGACGGCACTCGCATGATCACGTCCGACCCGGCCAGCTCCACGCTGATCACGGAGTCCGAGACGGCCATGATCCGGGTCAGCCCGCCCGCCTCCGCCATGTAGACGCGCACGGAGAGCCGCCCGTCGCTCCGCCGCACGCCGAGCACCATGTCGTCCCTGCCGTCGCCCGTCAGATCGCGGTAGTACGGCTGCAGGACCGGGCAGGCGGCCGGCGCGGTGCGGCACGCGGTGATCTTCCGGACCGTGTCCGCGGGGAGCTCGTCCGAACCGCTGGACCGGCTGGTGGTGGCCAACAGGTCGGCCTGCACCACGGCGACCGGGTCCACCTCGTGCACATCGTCGTGCGGGACCGTGATCCCGAGGATGCGCGCCGTCGCGCCCTCGCCGTAGTCGTACGGGGCGGCGGTGGCGGGCGGCAGCTGCGGCCAGAGCCGGGCGGGCCCGATGGCGGTCGGGGCCCTTCCGGCACTCCTCAGCTCGCCGCCGGCGCCGCAGCCGGCCAGCAGCGCGGTGCCGAAGCCGGCCGCGAGAGCCGCCTTCGCGCGGCGCGAAGCCCGGCGATGCGGGCGCATGACTCCCTCCCTTCCCGGACGTCCGAGGTCATGGGTCTGACGACCCGTGCCCCATCGACCTTATGTGGAAGGGAGTCTCTTATGCCCTTTTGCTGCCGGTGCTGCCGGAGGTGTATCAGCGCTGGTAGGGGTTCTGTCCGTCCTGGGCATACCCCGGCTGCTGCTGGGCCTGTCCGAACGGGTTGCCGTCCTGCGACGCCACGTGCTGCGCCAGCAGTTGGTCGGCCTGTTCCTTCGGGATTTTCTGCTCCCCGCCGCAGAACGTGCACTGCGTCGCGTACTTCGTCGAGAACGGGAACAGGGGCACGAAGAACAGCGTGAACTTCGTGACCCGCTTCCGCAGTGTGTGCGCGGACGGATTGCCGCACCAGCCGCAGACCAGAGTCAGAATGGCCAGTTGGTACAGATAGCCTCGCGTACCAAAAATGATCATGTCGTGGGCCCCTTCCCCGTTACTTCGTGAAGCGCTCGCCGGCAGAGCACCAGCAGCTTTTCGTCCTCGCATGTGTCGTGGCTGCCGTACCCGCCGTCCATGGCGTTGTGACGTCGTACGGAGGCGAGTTCGGCGCGCAGCACATGTGCCGCATCCGACCCTGCACCAGCAACACCCATCAGCGCCAGGCATTCCGCCACCCGGACCCTGACATGACGGTTCTTCTCCCAAGCGGCCAGCATGACCGGTACGGACTCCTCGGACCGCCCCGTCACCTCCCACAGCGCGATCGCCGCATCCACCCGCAGCCACAGCTCGTCGTGGAGCAGCAGTGCCCGCAGCCGGGGTGCCGCCGCGGCCGCGTGCGCACCCAGTCCGCCCAGCGCGCTCACCGCCGAGCGCCGCTCGTGCGCGTGCTCCGCCCCCAGGCCCTCGATCAGAACCGGCAGCACGGCCTCCGCGTCCCCCTCGACCGCCCAGAGCGCCTGAGCCGCTTCCGTCGCCGCCGGGGTCCCCGGGCGGCGGATCAGCGCCCGCAACTCCGGGACGGCGCACCGGGCGGCGGGACCGAACGAGCCGAGTGCCCGCAGTGCCGAGGTCCGCAGCCACTCCCCGCGGTACTCCGGCGCCCCGCGCAGCACCCGCAGCACCTCCGGGGCCGCCTCGCCCGCCCGCAGCGCGGTCAGCCCGCCGAGCAGCGGACTCGCCCGGTCGTACACCCCTTCGTCGAGATCGAGCAGGCCCAGCCTGCGCCGCAGCACTCCGGCGAGCGGGGCCGCGGCCGCGCCCAGATGGCCGATGGCGAACCCCACGTCGTGCGGCACCTCGGGCCGCTCCAGCGCTGCGGCCAGCGCGGGCACCGCACGGGCGTCACCCAGCCGGGCCAGCGCCTTCACCGCGCTGCCGAGCCCCGGCGGCTCGCTCTCCCACTCCTTCACCCAGGACCCGGGATCCGACGCCACCCGCGCAGCCAGCGCGTCCGCGGCGGGCGCGGCCAGCCCGAACAGATCCTCCAGCATGTGCGAGGCGGCCTCGGCCAGCCGCGGCTCGGGGTCCGCGAGTTGAGCACCCACGAGGCGGACCAGCTCCTCGTACGAGCCCCGCCAGGCCCGTATCAGCCCGCTGCTCATCCGTACCGCATCGATGCGCTGCCAGCGGTCGGGGCTGCTCAGCTGGTCGATCAGCAGCGCGCTCCGGTCGGCAACCCGGTCGTCGAGCCCGACATGCAGCGTCCGCAGCAGATCCGCCGTCCAGGGGGCGCTGCGCCCGGCGGATTCCGCCGCGGACAGTGCCCGCACCTGCCCCACCAGGGTCACCGGCGCACCCCGCTCCTCGGCGGGTTCGCCCGGGCCCGGCTCGTCGACCTGTGCGGCAGTGCCCACCGGGTCCGGCACGCCGACCGATGTGCCGGGTGTCGAGCGCAGCTCGGCCAGCAGCCCCGCCACCATCCCTACGACATCGCCCGGCAGCGCGTCCGGCGCGCAGCGGGCCAGCTGGGCGAGGGCAGCCAGCCGCAGCGCCGGGGCGTACGCCTCCGCGGCGAGGCGGCTCAGCCAGTCCGCCGCCTGCCCGGCCAGCGGGCGGTTCCGCAGCGCGACCCGACCCGCCGCCTCCACGAGCGCGAGCCGCACCTCCTCGTCCGGCTCCACCGGCAGCCGCTCCCGCAGCAGCGCGAGGACCCGCACCGGGTGGCTGTGCAGCGTGGCGAGTGCCAGTGGCGCGGCGAGTCGTACCCCCGGGTCCTCGTCGGCGATGAGCTCGAAGAACGCCCCGGCGCCGGCGGTGACGGCCGACGCCGCCATCGCGTAGTTCGCCGCGTCCTCGATCTCCTCCTCGTCGGTCTCCTCCTCGTCGAACTCCTCGTCGTCGTCCTCGTCCAGATCGATGCCGCCGATGCTGGTCAGCAGCTCGACGATGCTGCCCCGGTCGTGGATCCCCGGGTCCACGACCAGCTCGAAGAGGAAGGGAATGCAGGCGAGTGTGCAGGCGTACACATCCCCCTGGTGGTGAACGGCCCCGTACATACCGTCCAGCGCCTGTTCGCGCTCCGCCGGATCGGCGGACGCGAGCCCCCGGAGCAGGCCCGGCACGTCGTCGGCAGGCCCGTAGGCATGCTCCATCGAGGCCCAGTCGACCTCGTCGATCCCAGCCAACATGCCATCGCCTCCCCGCGGATTCACGTGATTGCAGTGCCTGCGCAGAGTGTGCACCACGGCCCGGGCAATCCACCCGCCACATGCAGCCTTCTTCTCGCAGGCATGACAGCGGCCGGATGCGTGCGCCACGACCCGGGCATCAGGGCAGCGGCCGGGCCCGGTTCGGATTGATGAGCGGGCCGAGCAGATCCCCGTACCGCGCCAGCCGCCCGGCCATGTCGTCGGCCAGAAAGACCAGCTCGGCGGGGCTCCGGCAGCCCTCGATCTCGGCCCAGGCGACGGGCGCGGACACGGTCGGCTCGGCCCTGGCGCGCAGGGTGTACGCGGTGGCGGTGGTCTTCGCCGCCGCGTTCTGACTGAAGTCGACGAACACCTTCCCGGGCCGCAGCGCCCGCGTCATCCGGTGCACCACCAGCTCCGGAAGATCCCGCTCCGCCTCCACCGCCAGCTGTTTGGCGTACGCCGACACCCGGTCGGAGGAGGCCGGCTCCAGTGGTACGAGAACATGCAGCCCCTTCGATCCGGAGGTCTTCCCGTACGCGAGCAGCCCGTCCGCCGCCAGCCGGTCGCGCAGCCACAGGGCCACCGCGCAGCACTCCACGACGGTTGCCGGAGCCCCCGGATCGAGGTCGAACACCATCCGGTCGGCGATGCCCGGGCTGTCGGCCTGCCACTGCGGCGTATGGAACTCCACCACCAGGTTCGCCGCCCACATCAGCGACGCCAGATCCTGGATGAGCACCTGTCCGGCCTGCTGTGCCATGTGCCGCGGCACCTCGGCGACCCGTACCCAGGACGGGGTGCCCGGCGGGGGGTTCTTGGTGAAGAACCGCTGCCCGTCCGGCCCGTCCGGATAGCGCAGGAAGGACACCGGCCGGTTGTGCAGATGCGCGAGCAGGGCCCCCGCCGCCGTCGCCGCGTAATAGTGCAGCACCTCGCCCTTGGTGGTCCCGGTGGCCGGATACAGAACCTTGTCGAGATTGCTGAGCGCCAGGCGCCGCCCCTCCACCTCTGTGATCGGCGTCATACGATAAGAATCACATGAATTCGTGATCAAAAGTGATCTATCGGTATCTCCAGGAACAAAGGGGTGAACGGTGAGGTCCATCTGGAACGGCGCGATCTCCTTCGGGCTGGTCAGCATCCCCATCAAGCTGGTCAACGCCACCGAGAGCCACTCGATCTCCTTCCGCCAGATCCACCTGGCCGACGGCGGCCGGATCCGCTACCGGAAGGTCTGTGAAATCGACGAGCAGGAAGTGACAGCCTCCGAGATCGGCAAGGGGTACGAGGACGCGGACGGCTCGATCATCCCGATCACCGACGAGGACCTCGGCTCGCTCCCGCTCCCCACCGCGAAGACGATCGAGATCGTCGCCTTCGTGCCCGCCACCGAGATCGACCCGCTCCAGATGGACACGGCGTACTACCTCTCCGCCAACGGAGTCCCCGCCGCCAAGCCGTACACGCTGCTGCGCGAGGCGCTGAAGCGGAGCCAGAAGGTGGCCGTCGCCAAGTACGCGCTCCGCGGCCGGGAACGGCTCGGCATGCTGCGCGTCGTCGACGACGTGATCGCGATGCACGGCCTGCTCTGGCCCGACGAGATCCGCGCCACCGACGGTGTGGCCCCGGAGACCGACGTCACGGTCCGCGAAGCCGAACTCGACCTGGCCGACGCGCTGATGGCCACTCTCGGCGAGGTCGACATGGACACCCTCCACGACGACTACCGCGAGGCGGTCGAGGCGCTGATCGCCTCGAAGGTCTCCGGCGAGGCACTCGAACCGGCAGCGTCCGGCGACACCGGCGGCGGCAAGGTCATCGACCTGATCGCGGCGCTGGAGAACAGCGTCCGGGCGGCGAAGAAGGCCCGCGGCGAGGAGGCGGAGGAGGCGGAGGAGTCCGAGAGCGCACCGGTGGCCGAGGTGACGTCGCTCGCCGGCCGCAAGAAGAGCGGCGGCACCGGCGCGAAGAAGAAGGCCTCCGCGACCGCCGCGCCCCGGAAGACCACCGCGAAGAAGTCGACGCCGGGCAGAGCCCCGGCGAAGAAGACCGCCGCGCGGTCGACCACGAAGTCGACCGCGAAGACGGCGACGAAGAAGACCACGAAGACGACGGCCAAGAAGGCAACACCCAAGAAACGCGCATCGGCCTGACGGGACACCGGCAGTCACTGCGTCTGCCCGCGGCGACGTGGCGCTGCCGACCTGTCCGAAGGGGCTGCCACACGGGACTGCCCCGGAGCCGAAGCCCCGGGGCAGTCATCGCATCGAGCCCGTGCCTCAGTGCCGGCGGTACGAGTTCACGTATCCGGCTGCCGGAGTCCCGACCCCCGTCACGTCGTCGTATCCCCTGACCGCCTTCAGCGAGGCGTCCTTGCCGAGGCTGCGCACCGACGTCAGCAAGCCGTCCGCCGCGTCGGCGCCGTTGGCGAAGTCGACGCGGGCGACCGCGAGGTCACGGTCGGCACCCAGCGGGTGGTCGGTGACGTCGTGGTACGCCGTCGAGCCGTACCGGGCGTAGATCGCCGGGTTGGCGAAACCGAGCGGGCCGCCGTGCCGGGCCTGCTGCGCGAGCGCCTGGACGCCCGCGATGACCGGCGCCGCCAGCGACGTACCGCCGATGCGGTACTCGTCGTAGCCGAGGGAGCCGTCGGGCAGTGTCTGCGTCTGGCCGACCAGGAAGCCGGTGTTCGGGTCGGCGACGGCCGCGATGTCCGGGGCCGTGCGCATCCGCTTCTTCCCGTTCGCCTGCGCGAGCGAGTCCGGGACCACGCCGCGCTGGTAGAACGGCTGCTTCACGGTCGAGCTGGTGCCGCCGCCCGCGCCCGAGGTGTACGCGCCGGGGAAGCCGGTCCAGCTCTTGCCGTCGGTTGCGAGGTTCGCCTTCAGCGTGCCCCAGCCGGTTTCCCACTGGTACGTGTCGTGCTTGCCGACGGCCAGTGAGGTTCCGCCGACCGATGTCACCCACGCGGAGTTGGACGGGACGTCGATCTGCTTCGTGCCGGTGGACGCGACGTTGTCGCCGTCGTCGCCGGACGAGAAGTAGAAGCCGATGCCCTCGACCGCACCCATCTTGAAGACCTGGTCGTACGCGGCCGCGACGTCCGGTGTCTCGTTGGCCTCGATGTCGCCCCAGGAGTTGGAGACGATGTCGGCGAGCCGGTGGTCGACGATCTTGTTGAGCGAGTCCAGCAGGTCGGCGTCATAGCAGGACGCGCCGCCCACGTAGACGATGTCGGCGGAGGGCGCGACCGCGTGCACGGCCTCGACGTCGAGGGTCTCCTCGCCGTACCAGCCGGAGGCCCCGCACTCCTCGGTCTTCGTGTAGTCGTCCGGCAGGACCTGGCTGAGCTGGCCGCGCCTGTACGGGGCGTCACCGTTGCGCGCGGCGTACTCGGCGGCGTCCTTCGCGATGGTCGGCGAGGCGTACGCGTCGGTGATCGCGACGGTCACGCCCTTGCCGGTCCAGCTGCCCGCACCGTAGGCGGCACGCAGCTGCTTGCCGGTGTAGCCCTTGATCGCGTACGGCACCTTGGAGCCGTAGGCGCTCGGCAGCGTCGAGGCCGTCCTGGAGCCGAAGTACGAGGAGAACGGACCGGAGTTGCGGAACACCGCGTCCGGCGGCGGCAGCGTCTCGTCGTGGCTCGACTTGTGCGGCGCGTTGTCCAGACCGGAGACGGCGAGGACGGCGTCGCTCAGCGCGGCCGGGACGGAGGCCGTGGAGGACGGGGCGCGGTAGGTCCGGCTGCCCTTGCGGTAGTTGCGCAGCTGGGTGCTGAACGCCTTCTCGGCCGCGGCGACGTCACCGGTGGCGGAGACGTAGTGCTGATGGGCGCCGGTGACGGTCAGACCGCTCGACTTCAGCCACTGGACCACCTGGTCGATCTGCTGCTGGGTCGCCCCGAACCGGGCCTGCGCCTCCTTGGCGCTCAGGTACTTCCCGTACGAGGGGGACGCCGGGTCGGACACGGCGGCTGCGTAGGCCGTCAGTCCCTTCGCGTCCCGCCCGGCCAGATGGACCCGGACGCTCACCTTTCCGCTGTCGGCGGTGGCGCCCTGGTCGGCCTTGGCCGTGGCCCAGACCGGCTTGCTGCCCTGCAGAGCGTCGCGACCCGCGGGTGCGGAGTCCGCGCTGGCGGACGGTATGCCGAGCGCGAGTGCACCGGCGAGCAGCGGCAGTGTCGCTGCCATGCTCAGACCGGCGCGACGCCTGGCGCGACTGGTTCTCATGTAACCCCCTGCGATGTGGGTCTTCGCGTGCGGAGCATGTGCCGGATGATGTGCACATGTAAGCCGCCACTCTGGCGAGGAACCCTTTACGTAAGGGGCATGCATTCGCCAAGAAACTGTCAAGAGAGGGCGAATGAAGGGAAGTTCAAGGTGAATGGTCGGAAATGCGTGCGACCGGGAGGGCGCTGCTCCGACCGCCTCCGCCCGGTTGTCTGCGCGCGTCCACCCGGAAATCGGCCATCCACGAACGGCCCGTCGAAGAGCCCCCTGGCTGCGCCGTCAGTAGACTGAGAGGCGCCGCGACTGGCGCGCATCCCGGCAGGGGTGCTCCGTGGAACCGACCACGAGGAAGCGGCACACTCCGGGCCCGCCCGGAGGCGTCACCGCCGGAGAGCCGTCCGCCTGGGCATCCGGGTCCACGCCGCAGCAATGCGCCAGACCCGGGAGGATCCCGTGACGACACCCGAGAACCGCCGCCCCGCACTCACCGCCACCGACCCGGAGCTCGCCGCCCTCGTCACCGCGGAGGAGCGGCTCCAGGCCGACACCCTGCGCCTGATCCCCAGTGAGAACTACGTCTCCGCAGCCGTGCTGGAGGCCTCCGGCACGGTGCTCCAGAACAAGTACTCCGAGGGCTACCCCGGCAAGCGGTACTACGAGGGCCAGCAGATCATCGACCAGGTGGAGACGGTGGCCGTCGAACGGGCCACATCCCTTTTCGGCATGGACCACGCCAATGTGCAGCCGTACTCCGGCTCGCCCGCCAACCTCGCGGTGTACCTGGCTTTCCTGCAGCCGGGCGACACCGTGCTCGGCATGTCGCTGCCGATGGGCGGCCACCTCACCCACGGCTGGGGCGTCTCCGCGACCGGCACATGGTTCCGCGGTGTGCAGTACGGCGTCCGCCGCGACACCGGCCGTATCGACCTGGACGAGGTCCGCGACCTGGCCCTCGCCGAGCGCCCCAAGGTGATCTTCTGCGGCGGTACGGCAGTGCCCCGGGAGATCGACTTCCCCGGCTTCGCCGAGATCGCCGAGGAGACCGGCGCGGTCCTGGTCGCCGACATCGCGCACATCGCGGGCCTGATCGCGGGCGGCGCCCACCCCTCGCCCGCCCCGTACGCCGACGTGGTCTCCACCACCACCCACAAGACCCTGCGCGGCCCGCGCGGAGCGATGCTGCTGAGCCGGGCGGAGCACGCCCGCGCCATCGACCGCGCCGTCTTCCCGGGCCTCCAGGGCGGCCCGCACAACCAGACGACGGCGGCGATCGCGGTGGCCCTAAAGGAGGCCGCGACCCCCGGCTTCAGCGCCTACGCCCACCAGGTCGTCGCCAACGCCCGTGCCCTGGGGGAGGAGTTGGCCTCCCGCGGCTTCGACCTGGTCTCCGGCGGCACGGACAACCACCTCCTGCTGATCGACCTCACCGGCAAGGGCGTACCCGGCAAGATCGCGGCGAAGGCCCTGGACCGGGCCGGCATCGTCGTCAACTACAACGCCGTCCCGTACGACCCCCGAAAGCCGTTCGACCCGTCCGGCATCCGCATCGGCACCCCCGCCCTGACCTCCCGCGGGATCCCCGCCTCCGAGATGGGCACGGTCGCGGAGTGGAGCGACCGCGTGGTCGTGGCGGCGCGCACCGGTGACGAGACCGTGGTGGAGAAGGTGCGCGCAGAGGTGAGGACCCTGATGGACGCGTACCCGGCGCCGGGGCTGCCGGTGGGCTGATCAGGGCCCGGCCGTTCTGCCGGAGGTCCGGCGTCTGCGACGGAACGGCCGAATCCGCCCCTTGCCGGGGCACCGCGTTCCACCGGTTCCGCCTGGGATCGACGGTGATGCGGGGCAGGGCCCATCCGGGGGCGGCGTGTCCGACCCCGGATGGACCGCTTCCGCGAGTGGGGCCGCGACCCTCAGGCTGCGGATCATCGGCAGAAACGCCAAGACCCCGCCCCAGCGAGTTCGCTGTTGGCGAGGTCTGTTCGGCACTTCCTGCGAAGTGCCCCCGGCAGGATTCGAACCTGCGCACCCGGCTCCGGAGGCCGATGCTCTATCCCCTGAGCTACGGGGGCGTGTCGCCGTCTTGCTTGGCGACGAATGAAACACTACCAGCTTCCGGCGGGTGTCCGTGAACAGGTATTTCCGTGCGGTCACCGTCGCACGTCGCCCCCCGTGCCCCCGCGCCGCCGTGTCCCGCGCCGCCGGCCCGCTCGCGCGCCCGACAGCCGGGCCGCCGTGTCGGCCATGTGCCACCCGCCGACCACTCGTCCGGGGCCGGAAATGGGCAAAACCCGGACGCAGCCCCTACGCCCGACCTACCCTCGGAGTGTGTCAGGGGCGTGCGGCCGCGTGCTTGTTGTCGACGACAACAAGGTCATCCGGCAGTTGATCAGGGTCAATCTCGAGCTTGAGGGCTTCGAGGTCGTGACCGCGGCCGACGGTGTCGAGTGTCTGGATCTGGTGCATCAGGTCTGTCCGGATGTGATCACCCTTGATGTCGTCATGCCCCGGCTCGACGGTCTGCAGACCGCCACCCGGCTCCGTTCCGATCCCCGGACCAGCCAACTGCCCGTCGCGATCATCAGCGCCGGTACGCAGTACGAGGTGGACAACGGTGTCGCCGCCGGGGTCGACGCCTTCCTGGCGAAGCCCTTCGAGCCGAGCGAGCTGGTGCGGCTCGTACGGCAGTTGGCGAACAAGGAGGCCCCGCCGTCGATCGACGGCAGACACCCTGCCGGGAGGGCGGAGAGCGCCGCGGGCTGACCGCATGGCGAAACCGGGTCGCGAAAGGCCCCCCTCCCTCCCCTACGCTTGTCCCGTGACCCCCGCCGATCTCTCCAGGACCGTGCTGCACGCTGTGCGCCGCGCGGTCGACGAGGACGTCCTGCGCGCGCCCGTGCCCGCGCGGGTGCGGGTGGAGAGGACCAGGCCCGGCGGGACCGGGGACTACGCCTGTGCCGTCGCGCTGCAGTTGGCCGGCCCTGCCGCGCGTCCGGCCAGGGAAGTGGCCGAGATCCTGCGGGACCGGGTCACCGGTGCACCCGGGATCGGGCGGGTCGACGTCACCGGGCCCGGGTTCCTGAGCTTCACCCTCGACGCGTCGGCCGATGTCCGGGCGCGCGAGGCACTCGTCCGCGAGGTGCTGGCGCGAGGGACCCGGTACGGACACGGGGACACGCTCGCCGGAGACATCCTGCAGTTCAGCCACGCCCGCGAGGTCCGGGCGGCGGTCACCACCCACACGCTGCGCGCGATCGCGCGCACGCAGGGCGCGCTCGTGCGTACCAGCTGCGACGGCACGCCCGACCCGGACTGGGCGCGGCTGGGTGTCCACATCGACGCACAGGGGAAGCCGCCGGCTCCGCTCACCGCCATCCGGCCCGTTCCCGCCGGTGCCGGTGCGGGGGAGCTGCTGCGGCGGCTCGGTCCCGACGCCACCCGGTGGGGACTGCTGCGGCCGGCCGGACACGACCACGCCCCGCTCGGTGCGGAGCTGCTCGTCCAGGGCGCCGGCAACCCGCTCTTCCTGGTCCGTTACGCCCACTCCCGGGTCTGCGCCCTCACCCGCGGCGCAGCCCTGCTCGGATTCACCGGGACGTACGACGACGACGTCGACGCCCCCGCACTGCTGCGCACGCTGGCCGACTACCCCCAGGCTCTCGCCGCCGCCGCCCGTCACCGCGCCCCCGACCGGCTCGCCCGGCAGCTCGAAGAGGTTGCGCACGCCTTCTTCGACTTCCACGACGCCTGCCCGCCGCTGCCCATGGGTGACGAGAAACCCTCGGCCGCCCACCGCTCCCGGCTGGCCGTTGCCGAAGCTGCCGGGGCGGTGCTCGCAGGCGGCCTGTCCCTGCTCGGCATCAGCGCACCCGAAGTCCTCTGAGAGACCTGAAAGAGCAGAGCAACACCATGAGCCGATCCGCACACCCCGCCGGTCCCCGTCACGCCGACGTCCTGACCGAGGGCCACTACGCAGCCCCGCCCGCCGACCTCAACGCCCTCGACGAGAAGGTCTGGGCCCGCACCGTCTCCCGCAACGACGACGGCGTCGTCGCCGTCGGCGGGATCGAAGTGACCCGGCTGGCCGAGGAATTCGGGACGCCCGCCTACTTCCTCGACGAGAGCGACTTCCGCGCCCGCTGCCGCGCCTGGGCCGACGCCTTCGGGCGGGACGCCGACGTCTTCTACGCCGGAAAGGCCTTCCTGTCGCGGGCCGTGGTGCGCTGGCTCCGGGAGGAGGGGCTCAACCTCGACGTCTGTTCCGGTGGTGAGCTGACCACCGCGCTCGGCGCCGGGATGCCCGCCGAACGCATCGCCTTCCACGGCAACAACAAGACCGTCGCCGAGATCGAGCGCGCCATCGAGGCCGGCGTCGGGCGGATCGTGCTCGACTCGTTCCAGGAGATCGTCCGGGTCTCGCACGTCGCGCAGCGGCTCGGCAAGCGGCAGCGCGTACAGATCCGGGTGACCGTCGGCGTCGAGGCGCACACCCACGAGTTCATCGCCACCGCGCACGAGGACCAGAAGTTCGGCATCGCGCTGGCCGGGGGAGAGGCCGCCGAGGCGGTCCGCCGGGCGCTCGCCCTCGACGGGCTCGAACTCATCGGCATCCACTCGCACATCGGCTCGCAGATCTTCGACATGGCCGGCTTCGAGGTCTCCGCCCGACGGGTGGTCCAGCTCCTCGCCGAGGTGCGCGACGAGCACGGCATCGAACTGCCGGAGATCGACCTCGGCGGGGGTCTCGGCATCGCGTACACCTCCGACGACGACCCGCGCGAGCCGCACGAGATCGCCAAGGCGCTCAGCGACATCGTGACCCGCGAGTGCGAGGCGGCCGGGCTCGCGACCCCGCGGATCTCGGTCGAGCCGGGGCGCGCCATCGTCGGACCCACCGCGTTCACGCTGTACGAGGTCGGCACCCTCAAGCACCTCGAAGGGCTCCGTACGTACGTCAGTGTCGACGGCGGCATGTCGGACAACATCCGCACCGCGCTGTACGACGCCGAGTACTCCGTTGCGCTCGTCTCCCGCCGCTCCGACGCCGAGCCGATGCTCGTCCGCGTCGTCGGCAAGCACTGCGAGAGCGGCGACATCGTGGTCAAGGACGCGTTCCTGCCGTCGGACCTCGCGCCCGGCGACCTGATCGCGGTGCCCGCCACCGGCGCCTACTGCCGCTCCATGGCGAGCAACTACAACCACGCGCTGCGCCCGCCCGTCGTCGCCGTGCGCGACGGAGAGGGGCGCGTGATCGTCCGGCGCGAGACGGAGGAAGATCTCCTGCGTCTTGATGTCGGCTGATGAAATAGATGTCTCAGGATCCGGACGGGTGACAGAAACGCCCGTCCGGTGAGTGAGACTGGTCCACACATGAGCATGTATGAGAAACGAGGTCGGATGATGCGTACGCGTCCGCTGAAGGTGGCGCTGCTGGGCTGTGGAGTGGTCGGCTCAGAGGTGGCGCGCATCATGACGACGCACGCCGACGACCTCGCCGCGCGCATCGGCGCGCCCGTGGAGCTCGCCGGCGTCGCCGTCCGCCGTCCTTCCAAGGTGCGCGAGGGCATCGACCCCGCACTCATCACCACCGATGCGACCGCCCTGGTCAAACGGGGCGACATCGACGTCGTCATCGAGGTCATCGGCGGCATCGAGCCCGCCCGCACGCTCATCACCACCGCCTTCGAGCACGGCGCGAGCGTCGTCTCCGCCAACAAGGCGCTGCTCGCCGAGGACGGCGCCGCACTGCATGCCGCCGCCGAGCAGCAGGGCCGGGACCTCTACTACGAGGCGGCCGTCGCCGGTGCCATTCCGCTCGTACGGCCGCTGCGCGAGTCCCTCGCCGGCGACAAGGTCAACCGGGTGCTCGGCATCGTCAACGGCACGACCAACTTCATCCTCGACAAGATGGACACCAGCGGCGCGGGCTACTCCGAGGCGCTCGACGAGGCCACCGCCCTCGGGTACGCCGAGGCAGACCCGACCGCCGACGTCGAGGGCTTCGACGCCGCCGCCAAGGCCGCGATCCTTGCCGGGATCGCCTTCCACACCCGGGTGAAGATCGGTGAGGTGCACCGGGAGGGCATCACCGAGGTCACCGCCGCCGACATCGCCTCGGCCCGCCGCATGGGCTGCACCGTCAAGCTCCTCGCCATCTGCGAGCGGGCCGCCGACGGACAGTCCGTCACCGCGCGCGTGCACCCCGCGATGATCCCGCTCAGTCACCCGCTGGCCTCCGTCCGCGAGGCGTACAACGCGGTCTTCGTCGAGGCCGAGGCTGCAGGCCAACTGATGTTCTACGGCCCCGGCGCCGGTGGCTCGCCGACCGCCTCCGCGGTCGTCGGCGACCTGGTCGCGGTCTGCCGCAACAAGCTCGGCGAGGCCACCGGTCCCGGTGAGTCCGCGTACACGCGTCTGCCGGTCAGCCCCATGGGCGAGGTCGTCACGCGGTACCACATCAGCCTCGACGTGGCCGACAAGCCTGGCGTACTCGCCCAGGTCGCGACGGTCTTCGCCGAACAGGGCGTATCCATCGACACGGTTCGCCAGCAAGGCCGAAATACAGGCAGCGGCGACGAAGTCGCCATCGAGCAGGGCGGCGGCGGGCGACGGGCGGGCGGAGGCGGCGAGGCATCCCTCGTCGTCGTCACCCACCGCGCGCCCGACGCCGCCCTCTCGGCGACCGTCGAAGCGCTGCGCAAGCTCGACACCGTGCGCGGTGTCGCCAGCATCATGCGTGTTGAAGGGGAGTAAGGACCCATGACCACCAAGGGCACCCACCAGTGGCGCGGCATCATCGAGGAGTACCGGGACCGTCTCCCGGTCACGAGCACGACGCAGGTCGTCACGCTCCGTGAGGGTGGTACGCCGCTCGTTCCCGCTCAGGTCCTCTCCGAGCGTACGGGCTGCGAGGTGCACCTCAAGGTGGAGGGCGCCAACCCCACCGGGTCCTTCAAGGACCGTGGGATGACGATGGCGATCACCCGGGCCAAGGAGGAGGGCGCACAGGCAGTCATCTGTGCCTCCACCGGCAACACCTCCGCCTCCGCCGCCGCGTACGCGGTGCGGGCCGGCATGGTCTGCGCCGTCCTCGTGCCGCAGGGCAAGATCGCGCTCGGCAAGATGGGCCAGGCGCTCGTCCACGGCGCCAAGATCCTGCAGGTCGACGGCAACTTCGACGACTGCCTGACGCTGGCCCGCTCGCTCTCGGACAACTACCCGGTGGCGCTGGTCAATTCGGTCAACCCGGTGCGGATCGAGGGCCAGAAGACCGCGGCGTTCGAGATTGTCGACGCGCTCGGCGACGCCCCGGACATCCACGTCCTGCCGGTCGGCAACGCGGGCAACATCACCGCGTACTGGAAGGGTTACACGGAGTACGCGGCGGACGCGATGTCCACGCACAAGCCGCGCATGTGGGGCTTCCAGGCCTCCGGCTCCGCGCCCATCGTCCGCGGCGAGGTCGTCAAGGACCCGTCGACCATCGCCACCGCGATCCGGATCGGCAACCCGGCCTCCTGGCAGTACGCGCTGGCCGCGCGGGACGAGTCGGGCGGCTTCATCGACGAGGTCACGGACCGTCAGATCCTGGCCGCCTACCGGTTGTTGGCCTCGCAGGAGGGCGTCTTCGTCGAGCCCGCCTCGGCCGCGTCGGTCGCCGGTCTGCTCAAGGCCGCCGAAGAGGGCAAGGTCGACCCGGGCCAGAAGATCGTCTGCACGGTCACCGGCAACGGCCTGAAGGATCCCGACTGGGCCGTCGCAGGTGCCCCGCAGCCGGTCACGGTACCGGTCGACGCGGCCGCCGCCGCGGAGAAGCTGGGCCTCGCGTAACCGGAACAACAGCAGCTCAACCGCCCCTTTTCGGGGCGGAGAGCGCATGGGAGGCGTGCGACACGCATCGTGCGCCTCCTGTGCGCCCTATGTCGCGACAGAACCTTCCTTCGATAAGCTGTACCCAACCTGCCACGCCGCACCTGCCGCGGTGCTGCCGTCGTGGCCATCGGGTTCTCCACAGGCTTACGAAAGATCCACCGCCGAAATCCCCACCGCAACACATCCCCGCTGCCTCACAAGGAGAGTCGTCGAAGCGATGGCCGGTCCCGCCTTCCGAGCCGCCGCCGTCCGGGTGCGCGTCCCCGCTACCAGCGCCAACCTGGGCCCGGGCTTTGACGCCCTCGGCCTGTCGCTGGGGCTCTACGACGACGTCGTCGTCCGCGTCGCCGACTCCGGCCTGCACATCGACATCGCCGGAGAGGGTGCCGACACCCTGCCCCGCGATGAGAGTCACCTCCTCGTGCGCTCCCTGCGAACCGCCTTCGACCTGCTCGGCGGACAGCCCCGCGGCCTGGAGGTCGTCTGCGCCAACCGCATCCCGCACGGACGCGGCCTCGGCTCGTCCTCCGCCGCCATCTGTGCCGGCATCGTCGCGGCCCGCGCCGTGACCACCGGCGGCGACGCCCGGCTCGACGACGCGGCCCTGCTGGAGCTCGCCACCGAGATCGAGGGCCACCCCGACAACGTCGCCGCATGCCTGCTCGGCGGCTTCACGCTTGCCTGGATGGACGGCGGATCCGCCCGGGCGATCAGGATGGATCCCGCTGATTCCATCGTTCCGGTGGTTTTCGTCCCCGGCAAGCCGGTCCTCACCGAGACGGCCCGCGGACTGCTGCCGCGCACCGTCCCGCACGTCGACGCCGCGTTCAACGCAGGCCGTGCGGCGCTCCTCGTCGAGGCCATGACACGGCGCCCCGAGCTGCTGCTCGCCGCGACCGAGGACCGACTGCACCAGGAATATCGTGCCCCGGCGATGCCGGAGAGCGTGGAACTTGTGAACCGACTGCGCGCCGACGGCGTCCCTGCAGTCATCTCCGGTGCCGGGCCGACCGTGCTCGCGCTGGCCGAGGACGGTGCGGCCGACAAGGTCGCACGGCTGGCGGGCGAGGGATGGGCGGCCAACCGGCTCACTCTCGACGCCTCGGGTGCGAGTGTGTTGCCACTCGCCCCGTAGCGAGAAGTGATTGCCGGTGAGTGAGAGGGGGAATGTTTGTTGGAGCCGGTAGTGTTAACCTCAAGTCTGCAACCGACGTCTATGTGGCGCGTTGCTTCGTGTCCCTTTCCGGGGCCACCATTTCTTCCGAGAGCCTCCCCAACTGCCTGAGCAGCCTGCCTGAGCAGTTTTGAGCACGCTCCGGAACCGGCACGACACCCCTCGCTTGTCCAGGAGTGGGCCGAGCAGGGGGATGCTCGCGCCGGACCCTTGCACATTCATCTCTCCGCCGTACCCGGCGGACCACCGCCCCGGCACGGTCCGCAAGATCAAAAGACCGCAGTCGGACAGCACAACCGGTCGCCGAGCCAGAAGGCCGACGTCCGCTCCAGGGAAGGACCCTTCGTGAGCGACACCACCGATCTGATGGGCGTGACTGCCGACAAGACCGTCGACAGTGCCGCGCCCGCCGAAGGTGCTGCCACTGGCACCACCGCACGGCGCCGCCGCTCCGGCACCGGCCTCGACGGCATGGTTCTGGCCGAGCTGCAGCAGGTCGCGTCCGGCCTCGGCATCAAGGGCACTGCGCGGATGCGCAAGAGCCAGCTGATCGAGGTCATCAAGGAGGCGCAGGCCGGCACTGCTGCGCCCAAGGCCGCTGCCGTGGACGCCGAGACCAAGCCCAAGCGGCGCGCCACCTCCAAGTCGCGCACCGGGGACGAGTCCGCCGCCGCGCCCGCCGAGAAGGTCACGGCTCAGCAGCAGATCGACATCCCCGGCCAGCCGGCCAGTGACGACCAGCCCGCGGGCGAGCGTCGTCGGCGCCGTGCGACCGCGCAGGCGGGCAGCCCGGAAACCAAGGCGGAGCCCAAGGCCGAGGCCAAGGTGGAGACGCAGGCCGAGCCGAAGGGCGAGGACCGCTCCGAGGCGAAGGCCGAAGCCGCCGTGGACACCGCCGAGGGCCGCCGTGGCGACCGTGGTCAGCGTGGCGACCGCGGTGAGCGGGGCGACCGCCGTGACCGTCAGCGGGACCGCCGTGGCAAGGGCGACGAGCAGGGCGGTGGCCAGGGGCAGCAGGGCGGCCAGCGCCAGCAGCGCCAGGGGCAGAGCCAGCAGGGTGGCGGCGGCCCGCAGGACGACGGTTACGACGACGAGGCGGGTGGCCGTCGCGGCCGCCGTGGCCGCTACCGCGACCGCCGTGGCCGTCGTGGCCGCGACGACTTCGCGAGCGACGCACCGCCGGTCACCGACGACGACGTCCTGATCCCCGTCGCGGGCATCCTGGACATCCTCGACAACTACGCGTTCATCCGGACCTCCGGCTACCTGCCGGGCCCGAACGACGTGTACGTCTCGCTCGCCCAGGTCCGCAAGAACGGCCTGCGCAAGGGTGACCACGTCACCGGTGCGGTGCGCCAGCCCAAGGACGGCGAGCGCCGCGAGAAGTTCAACGCGCTCGTCCGCCTCGACTCCGTCAACGGAATGGCGCCGGAATCCGGCCGCGGCCGTCCGGAGTTCCAGAAGCTGACCCCGCTCTACCCGCAGGACCGGCTCCGTCTGGAGACCGACTCCAACGTCCTGACGACGCGGATCATCGACCTGGTCGCTCCCATCGGCAAGGGCCAGCGAGGCCTGATCGTGGCCCCGCCGAAGACCGGCAAGACCATGATCCTGCAGGCGATCGCGAACGCGATCACCGTCAACAGCCCCGAGTGCCACCTGATGGTCGTCCTGGTCGACGAGCGTCCGGAAGAGGTCACCGACATGCAGCGGTCGGTGAAGGGCGAGGTCATCTCCTCGACCTTCGACCGTCCCGCCGAGGACCACACCACCGTCGCCGAGCTGGCCATCGAGCGCGCCAAGCGTCTCGTCGAGCTGGGTCACGACGTGGTCGTCCTGCTGGACTCGATCACCCGCCTCGGCCGCGCGTACAACCTCGCGGCCCCGGCATCCGGCCGCATCCTGTCCGGTGGTGTCGACTCGACCGCGCTGTACCCGCCGAAGCGATTCTTCGGTGCCGCGCGCAACATCGAGGACGGCGGCTCGCTGACCATCCTGGCCACCGCGCTCGTCGAGACCGGCTCGCGCATGGACGAGGTGATCTTCGAGGAGTTCAAGGGCACCGGCAACATGGAGCTCAAGCTCGACCGGAAGCTCTCGGACAAGCGCATCTTCCCGGCGGTGGACGTCGACGCGTCCAGCACCCGTAAGGAAGAAATCCTGCTCGGCAGCGACGAGTTGGCGATTGTCTGGAAGCTGCGCCGGGTGCTCCACGCGCTCGACCAGCAGCAGGCGATCGAGCTGCTCCTGGACCGGATGAAGAAGACCCAGTCCAACGCGGAGTTCCTGCTCCAGATCCAGAAGACGACGCCCGCCCCGGGCAACGGCAACGACTGACCTCGTACCGTCCCGGCAGCCCCGGACCGCCGGTCGTCACAAGGGCCGACCCCGTCACTTCGGTGACGGGG
>NZ_JBHVEE010000115.1:0-31872 GCF_042802415.1 Streptomyces sp. NPDC057486
CCCCTCCGCAAGGTTGCCGGAGGGGCGGGCCGCAGCCGCGTCGGTCAGTAGGAGGAACCCGAGGCGCCGAGCGCACCCGTGGGGTGCCAGACCGTCTTGGTCTCCAGGAAGGCCGTCAGGCGGTGCGTGCCCGGGGCGGCAGACCAGTCGTCTCCGTCCACAGCCTGTGGACGGTCGGAGCCCTGCGCTTCGTTCTCGGGGTGGTGGCGGGAGACGGGTGGGCGGAGAACGCGCTTCAGGTTGTCCGCCGCCGCGATCTCCAGCTCCTTCGCCAGATCGGCGTCGGCGCCCGTGAGATCGATCGCGTTCACGTCCTGGTGGGACGCGAGCGGGGTCGCGAGCTCCGCCGTCCTCCCGGACAGGATGTTCACCACACCGCCCGGCAGGTCGGAGGTGGCCAGCACCTCGCCCAGGGACAGCGCCGGGAGCGGGGCGTCGGCGGACGCGATGACGACCGCCGTGTTGCCGGTCGCGATCACCGGCGCGACGACGGAGACCAGGCCCAGGAACGACGACTTCTGCGGCGCGACGACCGCGACCACGCCCGTCGGCTCGGGCGTGGACAGGTTGAAGAACGGGCCCGCGACCGGGTTCGCCCCGCCCACGATCTGGCCGATCTTGTCGGTCCAGCCCGCGTACCAGACCCAGCGGTCGATCGCCGCGTCCACGGCGGCCGCCGCCTTGGACTTCGACAGCCCTTCCGCGTCCGCCACTTCCCGTACGAACTGGTGCTTGCGGCCCTCCAGCATCTCCGCGATGCGGTAGAGGATCTGGCCGCGGTTGTACGCCGTCGCGCCCGACCAGCCGCCGAACGCCTTGCGGGCGGCCACGACCGCGTCCCGTGCGTCCTTGCGGGAGGCCTGCGGGGCGTTCGCCAGCCACGTGCCCTTGCCCGCCGCGTCAGCGGCAGATGCCTTCGCCGTCACCTCGTACACCCGGCCGCTCTCGGAGCGGGGGAACTTGCCCCCGACGTACAGCTTGTAGGTCTTGAAGACACTCAGACGGTTATCGGACATCGAGGTACGCCTCCAGGCCGTGACGGCCGCCTTCGCGGCCGAAGCCCGACTCCTTGTAACCGCCGAACGGCGAGGTCGGGTCGAACTTGTTGAACGTGTTGGCCCAGACGACGCCCGCCCGGAGCTTGTTCGCCACCGCGAGGATGCGGGAGCCCTTCTCCGTCCAGATGCCGGCCGACAGGCCGTACTGGCTGTTGTTGGCCTTGGCGACCGCCTCGTCCGGCGTACGGAACGACAGGATGGACAGCACCGGGCCGAAGATCTCGTCGCGGGCGATGGTGTGCGCCTGGGTGACGTTCGTGAACAGCGTCGGGGCGAACCAGTAGCCGGACGAGGGGAGATCGCAGGGGGCCGACCAGCGTTCGGCGCCCTCCGCCTCGCCCGTCTCGACCAGCGCCGTGATCCGGGAGAGCTGCTCCTGGGAGTTGATCGCGCCGATGTCGGTGTTCTTGTCCAGCGGGTCGCCGAGGCGCAGCGTGGACAGCCGGCGCTTCAAGGAGTCCAGCAACTCGTCCTGGATCGACTCCTGGACGAGGAGACGCGAGCCCGCGCAGCAGACCTGGCCCTGGTTGAAGAAGATGCCGGTGACGATGCCTTCGACGGCCTGGTCGATCGGGGCGTCGTCGAAGACGATGTTGGCGCCCTTGCCGCCCAGCTCCAGAGTGACCTTCTTGTCCGTACCGGCGACCTGGCGTGCGATCGCCTTGCCGACCGCGGTCGAGCCGGTGAAGGCGACCTTGTCGACGTCCGGGTGCTGGACGAGGGCCGCGCCCGCGTCCCCGTACCCGGTGAGGATGTTCACGACACCCTTCGGGAGGCCCGCCTGGCGGCAGATGTCCGCGAAGAAGAGCGCGGAGAGGGGGGTCGTCTCGGCGGGCTTCAGGACCACGGTGTTGCCGGTGGCGAGCGCCGGGGCGATCTTCCAGGCCAGCATCAGCAGCGGGAAGTTCCACGGGATGACCTGGCCCGCGACGCCGAGCGGACGGGGGTTCGCGCCGTAGCCCGCGTGGTCGAGCTTGTCGGCCCAGCCCGCGTAGTAGAAGAAGTGCGCCGCGACCAGCGGGAGGTCCGCGTCGCGGGTCTCCTTGATCGGCTTGCCGTTGTCGAGGGTTTCGAGGACGGCGAGCTCGCGGGAGCGCTCCTGAATGATCCGGGCGATCCGGAACAGGTACTTGGCGCGCTCGGAGCCCGGCAGCGCCGACCACTTCTCGAACGCCTTGCGGGCCGCCTTCACGGCCCGGTCCACGTCCGCGGCGCCGGCCTGCGCGACCTCGGAGAGGACCTCCTCGGACGACGGGGAGACCGTCTTGAAGACCTTGCCGTCGGCCGCGTCGGTGAACTCGCCGTCGATGAAGAGGCCGTACGACGGCGCGATGTCGACGACCGACCGCGACTCGGGGGCGGGTGCGTACTCGAATGCAGATGCCATGGTGATCAGTCCACCGTCACGTAATCGGGGCCGGAGTAACGGCCGGTGCTGAGCTTCTGACGCTGCATCAGCAGATCGTTCAGCAGGCTGGAGGCGCCGAAGCGGAACCAGTGGTTGTCCAGCCAGTCCTCGCCGACGGTCTCGTTGACCAGGACGAGGAACTTGATCGCGTCCTTGGAGGTGCGGATGCCGCCCGCGGGCTTCACACCGATCTGCACACCGGTCTGCTCCCGGAAGTCGCGCACGGCCTCCAGCATCAGGAGGGTGTTCGCGGGCGTGGCGTTGGTCCCGACCTTGCCGGTCGACGTCTTGATGAAGTCCGCGCCCGCCAGCATGCCGAGCCAGGAGGCGCGGCGGATGTTGTCGTAGGTGGACAGCTCTCCGGTCTCGAAGATGACCTTGAGGCGCGCGTCGGTGCCGTCGGCACGGGCGCACTCGGCCTTTACGGCGAGGATCTCCTCGTACACCTTGAGATAGTGGCCGGCGAGGAAGGCGCCCCGGTCGATCACCATGTCGATCTCGTCGGCCCCGGCGGCAACGGCGTCGCGGACGTCCGCGAGCTTCACGTCGAGCGCGGCGCGCCCGGCGGGGAAGGCCGTCGCGACGGACGCCACCTTCACGCCGGAACCGGCCAGCGCGGCGGCGGCCGTCGCCGCCATGTCGGGATAGACGCAGACCGCGGCGGTGTGCGGGGTCGTGCGGTCGGTCGGGTCGGGATTGACGGCCTTGGCGGCGAGAGCCCGGACCTTGCCCGGAGTGTCCGCGCCTTCCAGCGTCGTCAGGTCGATCATCGAGATGGCGAGGTCGATGGCGTACGCCTTGGCCGTCGTCTTGATCGAACGGGTTCCGAGGGACGCGGCGCGCGCTTCGAGGCCGACGGCGTCGACGCCGGGCAGCCCGTGCAGGAAGCGGCGCAGCGCACCGTCGGACGCGGTGGCGTCGGAGAATGCGGGTGCAGTGGTGGGCATGGTCACCAGATGAGCATATCTACGCGCGTAGCGGCCTGTACAGGGGGGAGGGGGCACCGGCGTGGAGCGCAGTGCCCGTGCGGGTGCGGGGTGGCCGCCCCGGCGGGGCCCCCGCACGTCAGGCAGAATCGGCCTCATGACGAGCCCCACACCTCCCACCGAGCCCTCCTACGCCGACCGGACCTTCCGGTCGCCCGCCGGGATGGTGGGCGGCGCCCTGCTGCTCCTGCTGGTCGGCTGGCTCGGCGTGGACGCCCTGATCAGGGGTGAGGGGCGGACGCCGTGGCTCGCCCTGGCCGGGCTGCTGACGGCTGTGCCGCTGATCGTCGCGTTCACTCTGCGACCGGTGGTGTCGGTGAACAAGGAGCGGATCCGGATCCGCAACCCGTTCCGGACGATCACGGCGCCGTGGCCGGCGGTCGCGGACGTGCGGGCCGGGTACTCCACCGAACTGTTCACCCAGGACGGCGCGAAGTACCAGCTGTGGGCGGTGCCGGTGTCGCTGCGGCAGCGCAAGAAGGCGGCACGGCAGCAGTCGCGCCAGTCGCAGGACGATCCGTACCGGCGCACGTCGGTGCATGCGGATGTGCGGGACACGAAGGCGCGGTTCGCCGGGGCGGACCGGACGGTGGCGGATCTGCGCGAGATGGCCGAGCAGGGTGGGGGCGGCTCGGGTGGCGCCGGTGGCGCCGAGGCGGTCGTCGTGCGGTGGGCGTACGAGGTGATTGCGCCGTCGGTCGCGGGGGCTGTGCTGCTGGTGGTGCTGCTGGCGCTGGGCTGAGGGCTGTCCTGCTCGTCGCCGGCCGGCGCACGACGACGGCTGCGGCACCCCGCTGCTCCGTCGGAGCGCCCGGGTACGCCCCGTGTGAGGATGCCCCTCCGCCCTGTGATGCACCGCGTCCGACGACGCGCGCCGATCCGCGAGCGACGACGTCCTGGACCGCAGGGCCCGGCCCCCCGCGCCACCGCCTCCCGTGACCGGCGGCTGCGCGGACGGGAGGCGGGGACAATCGGGACAGCGGGGACGGCTGGGTGCGGGGAAGCCGGGTCGGCCCCTTCCCGGCCCGGGCCGATGACCGGGAAAGGAGGCGGAGGGCTGCGGCAACCGCCGTACCCGATTCCTCCGCATGTACGAAGGGGCGCTCGTGCTCAGATCCCGGCGGCCGCCGACAGATCCCTCGTGATTCCCGCGAGGAGTTCCGCGCCCTTGGCCCGCGCGGCGGGCAGGTCGTCCGCCGAACCGACCGGCACCACGACCTCCAGGTAGCACTTGAGCTTCGGCTCGGTGCCGCTCGGCCGGACGATCACCCGGGCACCCTGAAGGTGGTAGCGGAGTCCGTCGGTGGGCGGCAGCTGTTCCGTGCCCTCCGACAGATCCTCGGCCGAGGTGACGGCGAGCCCCGCGAGCGCGGTCGGCGGGGCCTCGCGCAGCCGCCGCATGGCGTCCGCGATGACCGACAGGTCCTCCACCCGGACCGAGAGCTGGTCGGTGGCGTGCAGCCCGTGCTCGACAGCGATGTCGTCGAGGAGATCGAGCAGCGTGCGCCCCTGCTCCTTGAGCACGGAGGCCAGCTCGGCGACGAGCAGTGCGGCCGTGATGCCGTCCTTGTCACGTACGCCGTCGGGGTCGACGCAGTAGCCGAGCGCCTCCTCGTACCCGTACCGCAGGCCTTCGACGCGGGCGATCCACTTGAAGCCGGTCAGCGTCTCCTCGTACCCGTTCCCCGCCTTCTCGGCGATCCTGCCGAGCAGCGACGACGACACGATCGACTCGGCGAAGACACCGGTGGCACCGCGGGCGACCAGATGGGCGGCGAGCAGCGCGCCGACCTCGTCGCCGCGCAGCATCCGCCAGCCGCCGTCAACGGACGGGTCCGGGACGGCGACGGCGCAGCGGTCCGCGTCCGGGTCATTGGCGATGACGATGTCCGGGTGCGCGCGCCGGGCGGTGGCGAACGCGAGATCCATCGCCCCCGGCTCCTCCGGGTTCGGGAACGCGACGGTCGGGAACGCCGGGTCGGGCTCCGCCTGCTCGGCGACGAGCACCGGCTCCGGGAACCCGGCGCGGGCGAAGGCCGCGGTCAGGACGGACGTGCCGACGCCGTGCATGGCGGTGTACACGACCTGGGCGGTACGCGGGGACCCGGCGTCGAGCACCGCGTCCGTACGGGCCAGATAGGCGTCCAGGACCTCGTCGCCGAGGATCTCCCAGCCGCTCTCCGGCCGGTCCACGCCGGCCAGCGGGCCGACCGCGGCGATCGCGTCGGCGATCTCCCCGTCCGCCGGGGGCACGATCTGCGAGCCGTCGCCCAGATAGACCTTGTAGCCGTTGTCGCGCGGCGGATTGTGGCTCGCGGTCACCTCGACGCCCGCGACGGCGCCCAGGTGACGTATCGCATACGCCAGGACGGGGGTCGGGAGCGGGCGGGGGAGGACTGCCGCGCGCAGACCCGCACCCGTCATCACGGCCGCGGTGTCGCGGGCGAAGTCGGCGGACTTGTACCGGGCGTCGTACCCGATGACGACCGTGCCGCCGGTCTGCCCCTTCGCCTTCAGATGGGCGGCGAGCCCGGCTGCGGCGCGGATGACGACGGACCGGTTCATCCGCATCGGCCCGGCCCCCAGCTCACCGCGGAGCCCGGCGGTACCGAACTGCAGCGTGCCCGCGAACCGTGCGGCGAGCGCGTCGAGGTCCTCGGCGTCGATGAGCTTGGCGAGCTCGTCGCGGGTCTCGGGGTCGGGGTCCTCGACGAGCCAGGTCCTGGCCTGCGTGATGAGGTCCTGCTGCACGGTGTCCGCCTTTCTGCGGGGTGAGGTGTTTTCCGGGTGCGGGTGGGTGGCACGCCGCGCGGGGCCGTCCCGGGCGGCAGACACCGCCCGCCGCAGGGCGACGCCCGGTCAGATGCGCTCGAGCACCTGCGCGAGCAACGACCCCATCCGGGTCGCCGAGTCCCGTCCTGCCTGCAGTACCTCTTCGTGGTTCAGCGGCTCCCCGCTCAGTCCGGCAGCCAGATTCGTGACGAGCGAGATGCCCAGCACCTCCGCCCCCGCCTCCCGCGCGGCAATGGCTTCGAGCACCGTGGACATGCCGACCAGGTCGCCGCCCATCACCCGGACCATGTTGATCTCGGCCGGGGTCTCGTAGTGCGGGCCGGGGAACTGCACGTACACGCCCTCTTCGAGGGTGTCGTCGACCTCCTTGCACAGCGCGCGCAGCCGCGGCGAGTACAGGTCGGTCAGGTCGACGAAGTTGGCGCCGACGATCGGGGACGCCGCGGTCAGGTTGATGTGGTCGCTGATCAGGACCGGCTGTCCGGGGCGCATGCCCTCGCGCAGACCGCCGCAGCCGTTCGTCAGGACGACTGTCTTGCAGCCCGCGGCGACAGCGGTACGGACCCCGTGCGCGACGGCGGCGACGCCGCGGCCCTCGTAGAAGTGCGTGCGGCCGAGGAAGACCAGGGCGCGCTTCTCGCCGATCAGGTACGAGCGGATCGTGCCGCCGTGGCCCTGGACGGCGGGTGCCGGGAAGCCGGGAAGTTCGGTCACCGGGAACTCGGCCTCCGGAGTGCCGAGCGCGTCGCCCGCAGGTGCCCAGCCGGAACCCATCACGAGTGCGACGTCGTGGGTCTCGGCACCGGTCAGCTCGCGCAGGCGGGCAGCGGCGTCGGCGGCGGCGGCGTGCGGGTCGCCCTGGATGTTGTCCGGAATAACAGATGCGTTCACGCGGATGAGGGTAGCCGGTGATTCCCTACGCGCGTAGATGCCCCTGCGCAGAGTCTCCACGCGACTCTTTGTACTTTCACACAGAACCGGGCGGCGGCGTCGCGCCTCAGCAGGGGTGTTTGCGCAGCTCCATCACATAGTCGTGCGGTGCGCCCGCCGACTCGGCGGCGTCAGCGATCTCGCCCAGATAGCGGGCGGACGGCAGCCCGCCCTCGTACCCGTTCAGTACGTACATCCAGGCCGGCTCCTCGCCGTCCAGGGTGTGCACCCGGACCCGCATCCGCCGGTAGATGTCGAGGCCGACACCCTCCCAGCGGTCCATGGAGTCCTCGTCCATCGGCGCGATGTCGTACAGCGCCACGAAGACCTGCGAGCGCGGCGCCTCCACCACCGTGGCCAGCGCGCCTTCCCAGCCCATCTGCTCCCCGCCGAAGGTCAGCCGCCAGCCGTTGAGCCAGCCCGTGCCGCGCAGCGGGGAATGCGGTGCGCGGCGCGTCATCAGCCGCGCGTCGAGGTTGCCGGCGTACGCGGCGTAGAGCGACATGGGGTCGAGGGTACGGGAGGTGACCCCGGGAGCGGCGATTCCTGTGAGGAAGACCCGGTCGGCGCCTCCGCGAGGGGACCCCGCCGCGCCCCTTTCGCCGTCCTGGCTCCCGTATGGAGGGCCCCGGGGCGAAGCATGTTGGCGCGTGCGGGACAATGGAGTACGTACTGCATACCCCCGGGGTGATCCCCCGGACCCCCGGCCGGGGCGGCAGACGGCCGCGGGATGACATACGCGAGGCGGACTTTTTTGTGACCCGGATCGTGATCATCGGCGGCGGACCCGGCGGCTACGAGGCGGCACTGGTGGGCGCCCAGCTCGGCGCGGAGGTGACCGTCGTCGACTGCGACGGCCTCGGCGGCGCGTCGGTACTCACCGACTGCGTGCCCTCCAAGACCCTGATCGCGACGGCAGAGGTGATGACCACCTTCGACTCTTCGTACGAGGAGTTGGGCATCATCGTCGCCGACGACACGCCGCACATCGAGCAGGCGGCCCGGGTGGTCGGCGTCGACCTCGGCAAGGTCAATCGACGGGTGAAGCGCCTGGCGCTCGCCCAGTCCCACGACATCACCGCCTCCGTCACCCGTGCGGGGGCCCGGGTGATGCGTGGCCGCGGGCGTCTGGAGGGCCTCCAGGCCGCCGACGGCTCCCGCACGGTCGTCGTGACCGTGGCCGACGGCACGGAGGAGAGGCTCACCGCCGACGCCGTGCTGATCGCGACCGGCGGTCACCCCCGGGAGATCCCGGACGCGCTCCCCGACGGCGAGCGCATTCTGAACTGGACCCAGGTCTACGACCTCGACGAGCTCCCCGAGGAGCTCATCGTGGTCGGCTCCGGTGTCACCGGTGCCGAGTTCGCCGGCGCCTACCAGGCACTCGGTTCCCGCGTCACGCTCGTCTCGTCCCGCGACCGGGTGCTGCCGGGCGAGGACCCGGACGCCGCCGCCGTGCTGGAGGACGTCTTCCGGCGCCGTGGCATGAACGTCATGGCGCGCTCGCGCGCCCAGGCGGCGAAGCGGGTCGGCGACCGGGTCGAGGTCACCCTCGCCGACGGCCGCGTGATCACCGGTTCGCACTGTCTGATGGCGGTCGGCGCGATCCCGAACAGCGCGGGCATGGGTCTGGAGGAGGCCGGGGTCCGGCTCAAGGATTCCGGCCACATCTGGACCGACAAGGTCTCCCGCACCAGCGCCCCCGGCGTGTACGCGGCCGGTGACGTCACCGGCATCTTCGCCCTGGCCTCGGTCGCCGCGATGCAGGGGCGGATCGCGATGTACCACTTCCTCGGTGACGCGGTGGCCCCGCTGAATCTGAAGACCGTCTCCTCGAACGTCTTCACCGACCCGGAGATCGCCACCGTCGGCTACACGCAGGCGGACGTCGACTCCGGCGCGATCGACGCACGCGTGGTGAAGCTGCCGCTGCTGCGCAACCCGCGCGCCAAGATGCAGGGCATCCGGGACGGCTTCGTCAAGATCTTCTGCCGGCCCGGCACCGGCATCGTGGTCGGCGGCTGTGTCGTCGCGCCGCGGGCCAGCGAGCTGATCCACCCCATCTCGATCGCGGTGGACAACAATCTGACGGTGGAACAGATCGCAAACGCTTTCACTGTGTACCCGTCCCTGTCGGGATCGATCGCCGAAGTGGCACGGCAGTTGCACACCCGGAAGCGGGCCGGCGAGGCGTAGGAACCCGGCATTCCCCGGCAACCCCTGGCAACTCAGGCCGGTGGGAGGCCGTCGGGCGATCAGTAGCGAACAACAACGGGGCCGCCTATATCACTTGGCGGCCCCTTGTGTGTGCAACTTCTGTTATTCGGCGCAAACTGCTGAAAACTCTCGGGTGGTCACGTTACTGTCAGTTTCGTGTTCGCTGCAGAACGTCGTCAATTGATCCTCGAAATGGTGCGCGCCAACGGGGCGGTATCGCTCCGTGAGCTCGCCCGCGTCGTCCAGACCTCCGAAGTGACCGTACGGCGGGACGTGCGGGCGCTGGAGGCAGAAGGACTCCTCGACCGCCGGCATGGCGGTGCGGTCTTGCCGGGCGGTTTTACGCGGGAGTCCGGCATTCCGCAGAAATCCCATCTCGCCACCGCGGAGAAGACGGCCATCGCCGACCTGGCCGCCGGTCTCGTCGAAGAGGGCGAGGCCATTGTGGTCGGAGCAGGCACGACCACGCAGGAGCTGGCCCGCCGGCTCGCGCGGATCCCCGGCCTGACCGTCGTCACCAACTCACTCCTGGTCGCCCAGGCGTTGGCCCATGCCAACCGGGTGGAGGTGGTGATGACCGGAGGCACCCTGCGCGGTTCCAACTACGCCCTGGTGGGCAGCGGCGCGGAGCAGTCGCTCCAGGGGCTGCGGGTGTCGCGCGCGTTCCTGTCCGGGAGCGGACTCACCGCGGAACGGGGGCTGTCCACGTCCAACATGCTCTCGGCGAGCGTCGACCGGGCGTTGGTGCAGGCCGCCGCGGAGGTGGTGGTCCTGGCCGACCACACCAAGCTCGGCTCCGACACGATGTTCCAGACGGTGCCCACGGACCTGATCACCCGTCTGGTGACGGACGAACCTCCGGCCCACGACGAGCGGTCCGCCACCGAGTTGCAGGCGCTGGCCGACCAGGGCGTACAGATCGCGGTGGCCGGGGCGGGGATGGGGCCGGTCGGGGCCGACTCCCACTCGTCGGGGCGCCAGGCGCGCCGCGACATGCCCCTGCCCGGTCAGCGGCGCACGCACAGCGGTCCGGGGCCGCAACTGCGCAGCGCGGCTTCGACCCTGACGGACCAGTCCCCGGGCGACCGGTCTCGCGTGGCGGATCTCCGGCGCCGCTGAGTCCATCGGGGCACCGCCCCGAACCCCGCGCTCAAGTGTCGAACGGGCCTGATGGGGCCGACGGAACCCGGCCCCTCCCGCGATCGAGGAGCAGTCTCAGCCCGCCGCCGCCCGCGGCCCCTTCAGTCCCTGCAACGTCAGTGTCAGCAGTCGCCCGGCCAACGCCGGATCCTCCGGCGCCTGCTCCGCCGCCAGCGCGATCGCATTCGTCAGCTGCATCAGGTCGCCGATCGACACGTCCGCCCGTACCGTCCCACTCGCCTGTGCCCGTGCGAGCAGCCGTGCCCCCGCCTCGCGCAGCGGCACGTTGCATTCGGACAGGGCCGAAGTCTCGTCCCCCGACGTCGACATGAGTGCCTGCGCGAGCCCGCGGTACTCACCCGCATGGGTGATGATTGCGCCGAGCCAGTCCACCAGGCCCCCGCACGGATCCGCCTTCGCCAGCTCGTGGGAGCGGGCGAGCAGTGAGGCGACCGCTTCCTGGAACACCGCGCTCATCAGCGCGTGCCGGTTCGGGAAGTGCCGGTACAGCGTGCCGATCCCCACGCCCGCCCGGCGCGCGATGTCTTCCAGCGAGGCATCGGTGCCGTGCTCCGCGAACGCCGTACGGGCCTCGCAGAGCAACCGGTCGTAATTGCGCCGCGCGTCGGCGCGCATGGGCCGGCCCGGCGTCTGTGCCGTGCTCATCGCCATTGCGCAGTCCTCCCTTTTTCCGCCCCCGGGGTCCAGGATGCCATTGCGGAAACGCAGGCCTCCTCCCCGTCGGGGCCGGACCGGAACCCGCCGCGACACCGGGGCGGAGCCGACAGACGACAAGGGCCCCCACGGAGTCGTTCGTACGACTCCGCAGGGGCCCCGTCACGGATCGGCGAATCAGTCCTTGATCTCGCAGATCACGGCGCCGGACGAGACCGAGCCGCCGACCGCGGCGGCCAGACCCTTGATCGTTCCGGCGCGGTGGGCGTTGAGGGGCTGCTCCATCTTCATGGCTTCGAGGACGACGATCAGGTCGCCTTCCTGGACCTGCTGGCCCTCCTCGACGGCGATCTTGACGATGGTGCCCTGCATGGGCGAGGCGAGGGTGTCGCCGGAGGCCGCGGAGCCGGTCTTCTTCGCCGCGCGGCGCTTGGGCTTGGCGCCCGCGGCGAGTCCGGTGCGGGCCAGGCTCATGCCCAGCGAGGAGGGCAGGGAGACCTCGAGACGCTTGCCGCCGACCTCGACGACGACCGTCTCGCGGCCCGACTCCTCCTCCGCCTCCGCGTCGGCGGGAGCGGCGAAGGGCTTGATCTCGTTGACGAACTCGGTCTCGATCCAGCGGGTGTGGACGCGGAACGGGTCGCTGGTGAACGCCGGGTCGGTGACGACCGCGCGGTGGAACGGGATCGCGGTGGCCATGCCCTCGACGTTGAACTCGGCCAGCGCGCGCGCCGCCCGCTGCAGGGCCTGCTCACGCGTGGCACCGGTCACGATGAGCTTCGCCAGCAGCGAGTCCCACGCCGGACCGATCACCGAGCCGGACTCGACGCCCGCGTCCAGGCGGACACCCGGACCGGTCGGCGGTGCGAACACCGTCACCGTGCCCGGGGCGGGCAGGAAGCCGCGGCCCGGGTCCTCACCGTTGATCCGGAACTCGAACGAGTGTCCGCGCACCGCCGGGTCGTCGTAGCCGAGCTTCTCGCCGTCCGCGATCCGGAACATCTCCCGGACCAGGTCGAGACCGCTGACCTCCTCGGTGACCGGGTGCTCGACCTGCAGACGGGTGTTGACCTCCAGGAACGAGATCGTGCCGTCCATACCGACCAGGAACTCCACGGTGCCCGCACCGACGTACCCGGCCTCCTTCAGGATCGCCTTCGACGCCGCGTACAGCTCCGCGTTCTGCGCCTGGGACAGGAACGGCGCGGGAGCCTCCTCCACCAGCTTCTGGTGGCGGCGCTGCAGCGAGCAGTCACGCGTCGACACGACCACCACATTGCCGTGGGAGTCGGCCAGGCACTGCGTCTCCACATGCCGCGGCTTGTCGAGGTAGCGCTCCACGAAGCACTCCCCGCGCCCGAACGCCGCGACCGCCTCACGGACGGCGGAGTCGTACAGCTCCGGGATCTCCTCCAGCGTCCGGGCCACCTTCAGCCCGCGACCGCCACCGCCGAACGCCGCCTTGATCGCGATCGGCAGCCCGTGCTCCTCGGCGAACGCCACGACCTCCGCGGAACCCGACACCGGGTCCGGGGTGCCGGCGACCAGCGGCGCACCGGCGCGCTGCGCGATGTGGCGGGCGGCGACCTTGTCACCCAGGTCGCGGATCGCCTGCGGCGGGGGACCGATCCAGGTCAGCCCGGCGTCCAGCACGGCCTGGGCGAACTCGGCGTTCTCCGACAGGAAGCCGTAGCCCGGGTGGATCGCGTCCGCCCCCGAGTCCTTGGCAGCCTGCAGCACCTTGGCCATGTCCAGATAGCTGGCGGCCGGGGTGTCACCGCCCAGAGCGAATGCCTCGTCGGCCGCACGCACATGCAGAGCGTCCCGGTCCGGGTCGGCGTAGACGGCCACGCTCCCGATCCCGGCATCCCGGCATGCCCGAGCAACACGGACAGCAATTTCGCCACGATTGGCGATGAGCACCTTGCGCACGATGGCTCCCTCCTTGAAACAAGCTGAGTTTAGGGACTACCGACACGGCCTTACGACCCGTCCCCATTGGTGAGCTTGCCCACACGGAGCGTGATTCGAGGCCTGCTCGAAGCGCGAAATCCCTTGTGGCACCACGGTACGCCGGGTTTCATGACCGCACAGTAGCCACGAGGTGTGGTCCAGGTCTCTGTTCACAGGAACGACAGCTCCCGGCGTTTCTTTGTGGAATACCTACTAATGGGCGGGGTTTTCTTTGCGCGACGCACGAGGGGCGCGACAACGCGGGGTCCGTGTGCCGAGTGTGATCCATGCCCGGGTGCGAAAAGAGGCAGGCAGGGCGGTCTGAACTCTTGTCCGAAGGATTACCCGTTAGTAGGGTCCGCGCTATCGCACGTACTGCAGGTAACAGGGGGTGAGCGCCGTGGTGCGCAGACCGGTGGCTTTCGCGGCCGCGATCGTGCTGTTCGTGGAAGCCGCGGGCATGGTGCTCGTCAACGGCATCCTGGCGACGGTCGTCGACAACCAGGAGATGTCGCTGGCCGGGCTCGACCCCGCCGCCATGTCCGCCGGAGCATGGGCGATGGGCGGCGTCGCCGGCCTCTATCTGCTGCTGTGCGGTCTCGTCCTGCTGCTGACCGGCATCCGTGACCGGGACCCCGGCCGGGTCGGCCGGTTCGCCCTGATCAGCTGCGCCGTGGTGCACGGGGTGCTGGGCGCGCTGACCGTGGGGCTGGTCGGCTGGGCCGCGTTCGCCTTCATGATGGTCGTACTCGGACTCATCGTGCTGACTCTGGTGGCGTACGGGACCGCGCGCGAGAAGAGCGACGGCGAGGCGGACGGGAACGGCGGCGCCGAAGAGGGTGCTCCGGCGCCCGCGTGACCCGCCTGTGCGCGTCAGCCGTGCGCGTCAGACCCACAAGTCGGTGACGGAGAAACCCAGTTCGCCCAGGAGTCGGCGCAGCAGCGGCAGCGAGAGCCCGATGACATTGCCGTGGTCGCCCTCGATGGAGTCGACGAACGGTGCCGAGCGCCCGTCCAGAGTGAAGGCACCCGCGACATGGAGCGGCTCGCCCGAGGCGACGTAGGCAGCGATCTCGGCGTCCGTCGGCTCACCGAACCGGACGACGGTGGACGCCGTCGCGGACGCCGTACGCCCGGTCGCCGTGTCGATCACGCTGTGGCCGGTCTGCAGGATCCCGGACCGGCCGCGCATGGACTTCCAGCGGGCGGTGGCGTCCTCGCTGTCGGCCGGCTTCCCGAGCGCCTCGCCGTCGAGTTCGAGGACCGAGTCGCACCCGACGACCAGGGCCCCCGCGGCCTCCGGGCGGCCGGCCACGGCGGCGGCTTTCGCCTCGGCGAGGACGAGCGCCAGCTCGCCCGGCGTCGGGGCGGTCAACGCGTCCTCGTCCACACCGCTGACGATCACCTCGGGTGCGAAGCCTGCCTGGCGCAGCAGACCGAGACGGGCGGGGGAGGCGGAGGCGAGCACGAGACGGCGCTGATCAGTCATACCGGCCATCGTAGAAGGGCCCGGCGCGCCGCAGTACCACGCGTCCACGGCCGCGGCGCACGCCACGGCGCCGGGCGGCCACGACTGCGGCACGCGCCGCGCCACCGGGCATCCGCCGCCATGACGCGCGCCGCGGCACCGGGCGCCCACGGCGTCAGCGCGTGCCGAGCGCCAGCATCGCGACGACCATGGCGAGCGCAAGCACCAGCCAGACGCGTCGCATCATGTCCTGTGCGTCGCGCAGCTCTTTCGGAGGCTTGTTCTCGGGGTCGGACCACAGCATGGTCCCGATCCTGCTGCGGCCGCCCCCGCGGCGCCTGAGTACGGGTACTCAGCCGCCCTGGTGCGTACGGACCAGATCGTTCCGCGGCCGCACGGCGGAGGCCCGAACCCCCGGTGGCGGGTTCCGGGCCTCCGATGACACCGTGCGGGGCCGGACGGCTATCCCGGCCAGTACGTGCGCGCCCAGGCCCGCGGGCCGGGCCGGTGGCGCTCCCGGCGGGCGATGCGGCCGGGGTCGGACCACTGTTCGGGCTGCGCGGGCGCGCCGGACGACACAGCGGCCGTCGCCGCGGCGCGCGCCTGGACCACTGCCAGTGCGGCGGCCAGCTCCTCCGGGGTCGGGTTGCCACGTACGACCTTGATCATGGTCAGGACCCTTTCTAGAGAGGGATGTTGCCGTGCTTCTTCGGGGGCAGGGATTCCCGCTTCGTGCGCAGCTGGCGCAGCCCCTTCACCACGTGTGCCCGGGTGTCGGACGGCATGATCACCGCGTCCACGTAGCCGCGTTCGGCCGCCACGTACGGGTTGAGCAGCGCGTCCTCGTAGTCGGCCATCAGCTCGGCGCGGGTCGCCTCCTGATCCTCGGCGGCCGCGATCGCGCGGCGGTGCAGGATGTTCACCGCACCCTGCGCGCCCATCACCGCGATCTGCGCGGTCGGCCAGGCGAGGTTGATGTCGGCGCCCAGGTGCTTGGAGCCCATGACGTCGTACGCGCCGCCGAACGCCTTGCGGGTGATCACCGTGATCAGCGGGACGGTCGCCTCCGCGTACGCGTAGATCAGCTTGGCGCCGCGCCGGATGATGCCGCCGTACTCCTGGTCGACGCCGGGCAGGAAGCCGGGGACGTCGACGAAGGTCAGCACGGGCACGTTGAACGCGTCGCAGGTGCGGACGAAGCGTGCGGCCTTCTCGCTCGCGTTGATGTCCAGACAGCCCGCGAACTGCATCGGCTGGTTGGCGACGATGCCGACGGGGTAGCCCTCGACACGCCCGAAGCCGGTGATGATGTTCGGCGCGAACAGGGCCTGAGTCTCCAGGAACTCGCCGTCGTCCAGCACATGCTCGATGGCGGTGTGCATGTCGTACGGCTGGTTCGCCGAGTCCGGGATGAGGGTGTCGAGCTCACGGTCCTCGTCGGTCACCGTGAGGTCCGCCTCCTCCGGGAAGGCGGGCGCCTCGGAGAGGTTGTTCGACGGGAGGTAGGACAGCAGCGACTTGACGTACTCGATGGCGTCCTTCTCGTCCCCCGCCATGTGATGCGCCACACCCGAGGTGGTGTTGTGCGTACGGGCGCCGCCCAGTTCCTCGAAGCCGACGTCCTCACCGGTCACCGTCTTGATGACGTCGGGACCCGTGATGAACATGTGCGAGGTCTGGTCGACCATGACGGTGAAGTCGGTGATCGCGGGGGAGTAGACCGCGCCACCGGCGCACGGTCCGACGATCAGCGAGATCTGCGGGACCACACCCGACGCGTGCACATTGCGGCGGAAGATCTCGGCGAAGAGACCGAGAGCGGCCACCCCCTCCTGGATCCGTGCGCCGCCGCCGTCGTTGATGCCGATGATCGGGCAGCCGGTCTTCAGCGCGAAGTCCATCACCTTGACGATTTTCTCACCGTAGACCTCGCCGAGCGAGCCGCCGAAGATGGTGAAGTCCTGCGAGTACACGCAGACGGGGCGGCCGTCGACCGTGCCGTAGCCGGTGACGACACCGTCTCCGTACGGGCGGTTCTTCTCGATGCCGAAGTTGGTGGAGCGGTGCCGGGCGAATTCGTCGAGTTCCACGAAGGAGCCCTGGTCGAGCAGGAGATCGACCCGCTCGCGGGCGGTCAACTTGCCCTTGGCGTGTTGCTTTTCGACCGCGCGTGCGGAACCGGCGTGGGTCGCCTCGTCGATACGGCGCTGCAGGTCCGCGATCTTGCCCGCGGTGGTGTGGATGTCGATCTCTTCCGGCTCGGACATCGGGTGGCGGCTCCCTGCCTGGTCACGGGGACGACTGACTGGTGGGTTCTACGGCTGCGTGCGCGGCCGGGTGCGCGATGCGTGCGCGGGGACGGCCGGCCGGACAGCTGCCGAAGGTACGGAATGGCTACTGATCCGTAGCGTATCGGCGCGGATACCGTTCGGCAGTGCGTCGTTTGCCACACCTAGGGTGGCTTGCATGACACCTCCGGATGCGTCACAGAACCGCTGGTCGGACCTGGACCGGCCGCCCCTGAACGTCCCCGCGCTGCGCCGCGGACTGCTGCGGCCCGGCGGACTGTGGACCTCACTCGACGTCGTGGACACGACCGGTTCCACCAACTCCGACCTCGCGGGACGGGCTGCGGAACTCACCGAGGGCACGGTCCTGATCGCCGAGGAACAGACCGCCGGCCGAGGCCGCCTCGACCGGACCTGGACGGCGCCCGCCCGCTCCGGCCTGTTCTTCTCCGTCTACCTGACGCCCGGCGACGGCGTACCGGTCCATCGCTGGGGCTGGCTGCCGCTGCTCGCCGGTGTCGCGGCCGCGACCGGCCTGGCCAAGGCGGCGGGCGTCGACATGGCGCTGAAATGGCCGAACGACCTGCTGGTCACGGTGGCGGGCGAGGAGCGGAAGGCGGGCGGCATCCTGGCCGAGCGCGCCGCGAACGGCGTCGTGGTCGGTATCGGCGTCAATGTGTCCCTGCACGCGGACGAGCTTCCCGCCCCCAATGCCGCCTCCCTCGCCCTGGCCGGAGCGGTCTCCACCGACCGGGAGACGCTGCTGCGGGGCGTGCTGCGCTCGCTGGAGCACTGGTACGGGGAATGGCGCTCGGCCGACGGCGACGCGGCGGAGAGCGGCCTCCAGGCGGCGTACGCGGCGGGCTGCGCGACGCTGGGGCGGAGGGTACGCGCCCAGCTCCCCGGCGACCGCTCCCTCACCGGTGAGGCGGTGGCGATCGACGGCGACGGCCGCCTGATCCTGTCCACCGACGAAGGCCTGCAGGAACCGGTGTCCGCGGGCGACATCGTCCACCTGAGGGGCGCGGAGGGCGGCCTCACCTAGGCGTGTGCCGGAAGTCCCGCCGGCCCCGTACCGGGGCGCCCGATCCGGCCGTCGTCCCCGTGGGAACCACCCGCCGGGGAGCGAACCCCCACGCACCGGCCCCGTACCGCGGCGCCCTCACTTAGTGAGGTAGCGCACACCTGCCGTATCGTTGAGGCGATCCACCGACAGATCGGCAGGGCAGTGCGCAGGGAACGGGCAGGAGGCGGCTGGTGACCGTCGACGACACGAGCTCCGGCGCGGGCGCGGAGCCCCCACCGGAACCCTCGGTCCACGCGACGCCGCATCACGAAGTCGACCACACGGCGGAACCGACCGACGATCCCCTCGCGATCCGGCTGGAACAGCTGATCCTGGGGGCGGACCGCCGCTACACCCCGTTCCAGGCGGCCCGTACCGCCGGTGTCTCGATGGACCTGGCGTCGCGGTTCTGGCGCGCCATGGGGTTCGCCGACATCGGGCAGGCGAAGGCGCTGACCGAGGCGGACGTGCTCGCGCTGCGGCGGCTCGCCGGACTCGTGGAGGCGGGACTGCTCAGCGAGCCCATGGCGGTGCAGGTCGCCCGGTCCACCGGGCAGACCACCGCCCGGCTGGCGGAATGGCAGATCGATTCCTTCCTGGAGGGGCTGACCGAGCCGCCCGAGCCCGGCATGACCCGCACCGAGGTCACGTATCCCCTGGTGGAGCTGCTCCTGCCCGAGCTGGAGGAGTTCCTCATCTATGTCTGGCGGCGCCAGCTCGCCGCCGCGACCGGCCGGGTGGTGCAGGCGGCCGACGACGACGAGATGGTGGACCGCAGGCTCGCCGTCGGCTTCGCGGACCTGGTCGGCTTCACCCGGCTGACCCGGCGGCTGGAGGAGGAGGAGCTCGGCGAGCTCGTCGAGTCGTTCGAGACGACCTGTGCCGACCTGGTCGCCGCGCACGGCGGCCGGCTCATCAAGACCCTCGGTGACGAGGTCCTCTTCGCCGCGGACGACGCGGGCACCGCGGCCGAGATCGCGCTGCGCCTGATAGAGGCGATGGCCCAGGACGAGACGATGCCCGCGCTCCGTGTCGGCATCGCCTTCGGTACCGTCACGACCCGGATGGGCGATGTCTTCGGCACGACGGTGAACCTCGCCAGCCGGCTCACCTCGATAGCACCCAAGGACGCCGTGCTGGTGGACGGCGCGTTCGCGGAGGAGCTGACGCGTACGGGCGATGCCCCGGCCTCCGAGGCGCAGGCGGCGGAGGAGGCCGCGGCGGCCGAGAAGGAGCGCGAGAACGGCGTGGAGCCGCTGGCCGTGCCGAAGTACCGGTACGGGCTGCAGCCGATGTGGCAGCGGCCGGTGCGTGGGCTCGGCGTGGTGGAGCCGTGGCTGCTGGCCCGGCGCGGTACGTCCTGACCATGCCCCGGGGCGCGGTCGCGTACACCCCCTAGGATCCCTCCGGTAACGCTCGTTAACCGGAGGGGTGCAGTCATGACCGTCACGTCCGAGCAGCGGTTCGGGGAGTTCGTCGTCGTACGGGTCCACGAGGGCCAGGACCATGTCGCCGAACTGGTTCTGGACCGGCCCAAGGCCATGAACGCCGTGTCCACGGACATGGCCCGCTCGATCGGTGCCGCCTGTGCGGCGCTCGCCGCCGACCCCGCCGTGCGGGTCGCCGTCCTCACCTCCAGCCACGAGCGCGCCTTCTGCGTGGGCGCGGACCTCAAGGAGCGGAACTCCTTCACCGATGCCGAGCTGGTGCGGCAGCGGCCCACCGCCCGTGCCGCCTACACCGGCGTCCTCGACCTGCCGATGCCGACGGTCGCCGCCGTGCACGGGTTCGCCCTCGGCGGCGGATTCGAGCTGGCTCTCTCCTGCGATCTGATCGTCGCCGACCGGACCGCCGTGGTGGGGCTGCCGGAGGTGTCGGTCGGCGTCATCCCGGGGGGCGGCGGTACCCAGTTGCTGCCGCGCCGGGTCGGCGCGGCGCGCGCCGCCGAGCTGGTCTTCACCGCCCGGCGGGTGGAGGCCGCTGAGGCAAGGGAGTTGGGGCTCGTCGACGAGCTGGTGGAGGCCGGGGAGGACCGGACGCGGGCGCTCGCGCTCGCCGGGCGGATCGCCGCCAACTCGCCGGTGGGTCTGCGCGCTGCGAAGCGTGCGCTGCGGCTCGGCCACGGGCTCGATCTGCGGGCCGGACTGGAAGTGGAGGACGCGGCCTGGCGCTCGGTGGCCTTCTCGGGGGACCGGGCCGAGGGCGTGGCCGCGTTCAACGAGAAGCGGAAGCCGAACTGGCCCGGCGAGTAACGGTACGTCATGGTTCCGACGCGCAGAGCGGCTGATTCGTGGCTTCAAGTTGATCAAATCACCACAGATCTACATACGATGTAACGATGGGTGGTGAGGATGTGCGGCTGCGGGCCGTCGTATCGCTTGCGCAGTCGATGGCTGCGGCGCATACCCCGCGCGAGTCCTGGCGGGCGGCCGCGCTGGGTGCGTGCGAGGCGTTGGGCGGCAGTTTTGCCGCGCTCTCGGTGTGGGAGCGCGGGCCGGGGCGGCTCCGGGTGCTGGTGAACGCGGGTGAACGGGCCGAGGGGGAGGAGGAGTTCCCCGACGAGGAGACGTACCCGGTGCACGAGTTCCCGGAGATCACCGAGTTCCTGCACGAGCGGTGGGCGGGGGGTGGTGAACCGGATGCCTGGGTGGAGACGGCCGACGGGCCGGTCGGTGAGGACGGTGCCGCGTCCGACGCGGAATCGGCGGGTGGGGGAGGACACGGGACCGGTTACTACCATCAGCGCGTGGCGGCTCTGCGGCGCCGCCGGCGCGGCTGCTGTGTGGTCGCGCCGATCGTGCTGCACGGGAGGGCCTGGGGTGAGCTCTATGTGGCGCGACCGGTGGGGGAGCCGGTGTTCGGGCGGGAGGACGCGGACTTCGCGACCGTGCTGGCCGCCGTCGTCGCCGCCGGGATCTCCCAGACCGAGCGCCTCGAAGAGGTCCGCAAGCTCGCCTTCACCGACCCGCTGACGGGGCTGGCCAACCGCCGCCTCGTCGATACGCGACTCGACGAGGCGGTGGAACGGCACCGTGCCGACGGCTCGGTGGTCAGCCTGGTCGTCTGCGACCTGAACGGCTTGAAGGGGGTCAACGACACGCTCGGCCACGCGGTCGGCGACCGACTGCTGGAACGTTTCGGCTCGGTGCTGTCACGGTGTGGCGCGATGCTGCCGGGCGCGCTCGCGGCCCGCCTCGGCGGTGACGAGTTCTGTCTGCTCGCCGTGGGCCCCGAGGCGGACGAGGTGATCCGGGTGGCCACCGAACTCTGCGACCGCGCATCGGAGTTGGAGCACGGCGACGGGGTCGCCTGCGGGATCGCATCCACCGGCGACCCGATCGGTCCGGTGGTCTCGGCCCGGCGGCTCTTCCGGCTGGCGGACGCCGCCCAGTACCGGGCGAAGGCGGCCCGCTCGACGAAACCGGTGGTGGCGGGGCGGGACGGCGAGGTCATTCGGCTGGCCGACTCGCCGCCGAAGTCCGCCCACGATCGCCGCCGGCTGCGCGGCAGCCGTCCGTAGCACTCGTGCGGAACCGCGGCCGGGATCGGTAAGGGGTCAACCACGCGACCACTAGTGACATGGAGAGTTTCAGTCCGTACGCTTCTGAATATGGATATGCATACAGTCGTGGTGGGGACGTCCGGTACCACCGCAGAGGACGTCATCGCCGTGGCTCGCGCGGGAGCCCGCGTCGAGCTCTCCGCAGCAGCAGTCAGCGCGCTCGCCACCGCCCGCGAGATCGTGGACGCGCTGGCCGCCAAGCCCGAGCCTGTCTACGGCGTCTCCACCGGCTTCGGCGCGCTCGCCAGCCGGCACATCAGCCCCGACCTGCGGGCCCAGCTCCAGCGCAACATCGTCCGCTCGCACGCGGCCGGGATGGGCCCGCGCGTCGAGCGCGAGGTCGTGCGGGCCCTGATGTTCCTGCGCCTGAAGACGGTCTGCTCCGGCCACACCGGCGTCCGTCCCGAGGTTGCCCAGACCATGGCCGACGTACTGAACGCGGGCATCACCCCCGTCGTGCACGAGTACGGCTCGCTCGGCTGCTCCGGCGACCTGGCACCGCTCTCGCACTGCGCCCTGACGCTGATGGGTGAGGGTGACGCGGAGGGCCCCGACGGTGTCGTGCGCCCGGCCGGCGAGCTCCTCGCCGCGCACGGCATCGCCCCTGTCGAACTGCGCGAGAAGGAGGGCCTCGCCCTCCTCAACGGCACCGACGGCATGCTCGGCATGCTGGTGATGGCCCTCGCCGACCTGAAGAACCTCTACACCTCCGCCGACATCACCGCCGCGCTCAGCCTGGAGGCGCTGCTCGGCACGGAGAAGGTCCTCGCCCCGGAGCTGCACGCCATCCGCCCGCACCCGGGCCAGGGCGTCAGCGCCGACAACATGCTGCGGGTGCTCGCCGGTTCCGGCCTCACCGGCCACCACCAGGACGACGCCCCGCGTGTCCAGGACGCCTACTCCGTGCGGTGCGCGCCCCAGGTCAACGGCGCCGGGCGGGACACCCTTGCGTACGCCGGGATCGTCGCCGACCGCGAGCTGGCCTCCGCCGTCGACAACCCCGTCGTCCTGCCGGACGGCCGCGTCGAGTCCAACGGCAACTTCCACGGCGCCCCGGTGGCCTACGTGCTCGACTTCCTGGCGATCGTCGCCGCGGACCTCGGCTCGATCACCGAGCGCCGCACGGACCGGCTGCTGGACAAGAACCGTTCGCACGGGCTCCCGCCGTTCCTCGCCGACGACGCCGGTGTCGACTCGGGTCTGATGATCGCCCAGTACACGCAGGCGGCCCTGGTCAGTGAGATGAAGCGGCTCGCGGTCCCGGCGTCGGCGGACTCGATCCCGTCCTCCGCGATGCAGGAGGACCACGTCTCCATGGGCTGGTCGGCGGCGCGCAAGCTCCGTACCGCGGTGGAGAACCTCGGCCGGATCGTCGCCGTCGAGCTGTACGCGGCGACTCGCGCCATCGAACTGCGTGCCGCCCAGGGGCTCGCCCCCGCGCCCGCTTCCCTCGCCGTGATCGAGGCGCTGAGGGCGGCCGGTGTCGAGGGGCCCGGCCCGGACCGGTTCCTGTCGCCGGACCTGGCTGCCGCGGACGCGTTCGTGCGGAGCGGGAAGCTGGTGGCTGCGGTGGAGCCGGTCACCGGCGCACTGGCCTAAGGGCTGTCCCGTAATCCCTGGCGGGCGCACGACGACAGCTACGGCACCTCGCTGCGTTGTCGGAACGCCCGAATACGCCCGGTCTCTCGTTCGGAGCGGGCCGGATCGGGGAGCGGCCCGCCGCGCAGCGGCTGGTGTGCGTGCACAAGCCCCCGTCCGGCCCGCGGCGTTGCCCTGATGCCCACGTGGCTCCGCCACTCGGCATCAGGGCGCCTTGCGGTCCCATGCGCCGGACGCCGGGGCCACGCCCTTCGGGCGGCCGGCGATGTTGTGCGGGCGCCTCCCGGGGCATCCGGTGTGTCTGCCGGCCGGACCCGTCCCTCAAGCCCGTCCGGCGATCGAGGACAACGCGCCCGCGCGGCGCCCCGAGTGGGCGACGAACGCCGCGCCGACGACCAGGAACGCTGTGCCACCGATCAGATACGGAGTGGTGTCGACCCCGGCTCCGGTCTCGGCGAGCGCCGGCCCGGACGCGTCGTCCCCGGTGCTCGTGACCGCCGGTCTGCTCGGCGCACCGGCCACGCCGTCGGCGTCGTCCGTCGCGTTGGCCGACGGGACGAACCACAGGGCGCACAGCAGCGTGGCCGCCGCGGTGGCGGTCAGGAGCGGACGGCGGGCCATGGTCACGGAATCGATCCCCCTTGTGACAGCGGTGAGTTAGCCGGCTGCGCCGATGCTAATGAAAGCAGCGGGTCGCGGGAAAGCCGGGGGAGCCCTTGGCCCTACGCTCCGGCGTATGAGCACTTCAGAGACATCACGGTTTGTTCGTCTTCGCGTGGAGATGGTGTTGGAGATCACCGACGCGGACGCCCTCAGCGGTACGGCACTGGAGAGCATCGCCGCCGAGTACGGCGAGCCCGGCGGCGAGTCGGCCGAGGAACGCATGCATGCCGAGTCCGCGGTACGGGAAGACGGGGCGGAGGCCCTCGCCTCCCTCATCGACCCGTTCGATCTGGTCGCCGAGGTGCCGGGGGTCGAGCTGGCCCAGGCCTCCTGGACCAGCGAGATCGTCGACTACGACCCCGAGGAGCCGGACGCCTGGGACCTCGACGACGAGGACGAGGGCTACGGCGACGAGGACGACATCGCGCACAATGGGGAGGAACACGACGACGGGGAACAGCGGTCCGGCCGGTGAACACACCGGTCCCGGCCCGTTCCCGGTGGGTCGGGGCCACCAGGCGTTCGGCCCTGGAACCACAGCTGCCACGGCTGCGTCGATGAGTGGTGTTCCCCACATCTTTGACGGATGTGGAACTGAGGGCCTTTCCTGGGTGTTCTTGGAACATTGACGGGGTACCGCCGGCCGGCGGCTCTGCTCGGGGTTATGGGGGATACGGCAACGATGGAGAAGCGTGTGATGACGGACAGCAAACGACGCAGGGGCCTGATGGCCGCGTCCGCACTGCTCGGCGGCGTTCTGGTACTCACTGCCTGCAGCGACGGCGGGGACAAGGCGAGCGCCGAGAGCTCGAAGAAGTCGCAGGCAGCAGCGGTCGACAAGGCGGCAGCCCAGGACGCCTCCGAGGCGCAGATAGCGATCTCGCCGAAGAACGGCGCGACCAACGCCAGCATCAACAACGACGCCAAGGTCACCGTCACCAAGGGCAAGCTGAGCGAGGTCACCATGACCACGTCGGCCGGCGCGAGCGTCCAGGGCACCCTGGCGGCCGACGGCACGAGCTGGCAGCCGAACGGGCAGCTGGAGCGCTCGACCACGTACAAGATCAACGCGACGGCCAAGGACTCGAAGGGCCGCGAGGCGCACGAGAACTCCTCGTTCACCACGGTGTCGCCCGCCAACAGCTTCATCGGGAACTTCACCCCCGAGGACGGCTCCACGGTCGGCGTCGGCATGCCGGTCTCGATCAACTTCAACAAGCCGATCACGGACAGGAAGGCCGTTCAGGCCGGGATCACCGTGACGTCCAGCAGCGGCCAGCAGGTCGTCGGCCACTGGTTCAACTCGCAGCGTCTGGACCTGCGTCCCGAGCAGTACTGGACGGGCGGCTCCACCGTCACGCTGAAGCTGGCGCTGGACGGCGTCGAGGGCTCGACGGGCGTCTTCGGTGTGCAGCAGAAGACGGTCACCTTCAAGGTCGGCCGCAACCAGGTCTCGACGGTCGACGCCAAGGCGAAGACGATGACCGTCACCCAGAACGGCAAGACGATCAAGACCATCCCGATCTCGGCCGGTTCCCCGGACAACCCGACGTACAACGGTCAGATGGTGATCTCCGAGAAGTTCAAGGAGACCCGGATGAACGGTGCGACGGTCGGCTTCACCGACGCCGATGGCAAGGGTGAGTACGACATCAAGGACGTGCCGCACGCCATGCGGCTGTCCTCGTCGGGCACCTTCATCCACGGCAACTACTGGGGTGCGCGGTCGGTCTTCGGCAGCGCCAACACCAGCCACGGCTGCGTCGGCCTCGCCGACGTCAAGGGTGCGGGCGACGCCAACCAGCCCGCCGCGTGGTTCTACAACAACTCGATGGTCGGCGACGTGGTCATCGTCAAGAACTCCCCGGACAAGACCATCACCCCCGACAACGGCCTCAACGGCTGGAACCTGAACTGGGCCGACTGGCAGGCGGGCTCCGCAGTCTGACCCCGGTGGGCGTCCCCGGACGCCCTCCGTGTCCCACGTTCGACCGCGTACCCGCGCAATCCCCGACGCCACGTACGTACGCAGGGCGGCGGCACCACGGATCCCCTCGGATCCCCGGTGCCGCCGCCTTCGTCGTACGGAAGCCTTCTCATCCGGATCTCATCGTGGCCTTAACCCGCCATCACAACCGATCCATAGCGTCGCGTCATGTTCTTCACCTACCTCCGGCGCGAGCTGCGCCGCCGCAGAAAGGCGGCGCTGGTCGTCGCCTCGGGGCTCGCCCTGGGCATTGCGCTGGTCATCATCGTCAGCTCCGTCTCCTCGGGCATGAGCAAGGCCCAGGACAAGGTCCTGGAATCGCTGTACGGCCTCGGCACGGACATGACGGTCACCAAGGCCGCCGCCGCTCCGGGCTCCAGCAGTCAGCGCCCCAGGTTCGAGTTCGACGCCAAGGGCGATGACTCGGAGCAGAGTTCGGACCGCGTCATGGTCCAGGGCTTCCAGACGCTGTCCTCCACCACCGTCGACAAGGTCGGCAAGCAGAGCGGCGTCGCGGACGCCGTCGGTGGGCTGAGCCTCAACGTCCTCAAGGTGGACGGCCAGTTCAAGCGCGGCGAGTTCAAGCAGAACGGGAACGCGGGCGCCACCGACCAGCGCGGCCCCGGCGGCGAGGGCGGTACGACGCAGCCGCAGGGTGAGGTCCAGGGCGGCGGCGCCTCGTTCGACGTCAACTCGTACACCGTGTACGGGACCGACGTCACCAAGCAGGACCTCGGCCCGCTGACCTCGTCGAAGATCACCAAGGGCCGTACGTTCAAGGCCACCGAGACCGATGCCGAGGTCGCGGTCGTCGACGCCGCGTACGCCAAGCAGAAGAAGCTCGCGGTCGGCAAGACCGTGACCGTCTCCGGGACCAAGTACAAGATCGTCGGTGTCTCGACGGCGGACAGCGGCGATGCGGCCGCCAACCTCTACATCCCGCTGAAGCAGGCGCAGACCCTCGCCGACGCCAAGAACAAGGTCACCACGGTCTACGTCAAGGCCGCCGACTCGCAGCAGATCGACAGCGTCAAGTCCGCCATCCAGAAGAACATCTCGGGCACGACCGTCACCACCTCCGCGGACCTCGCCGACACCGTCTCCGGCTCCCTGTCCACCGCCTCCGACCTGGCCACCAGCGTCGGCAAGTGGCTGTCGATCGCGGTCCTCGTGGCCGCCTTCCTGGTCGCCGGACTGCTCACCTCCTCCGCGGTCAGCCGCCGGGTGCGGGAGTTCGGCACGCTGAAGGCGCTCGGCTGGAAGAGCGGCCGGGTCACCCGCCAGGTCGTCGGCGAGGCCCTCGTCAACGGTCTGATGGGCGGTGTCCTCGGCATCGCGGTCGGCCTGGCCGGCGCGTACGTCGTGACGGCCATCAGCCCCACCCTCACCGCGCAGCTCGGTGGTTCGGGCGGCGGTGGCGGTATGGCCGGCGGCCCCGGCGGCATGGGCGGACCTGCCCGGCAGGCGGCGTCCAAGTCCCTCGACATCGCGCTGACCGCACCCGTTTCCCTCTCCACCATCCTCATCGCCGTCGCGCTGGCCGTGGCGGGCGGGCTGATCGCCGGCGCGTTCGGCGGCTGGCGGGCCTCCCGGCTGCGCCCCGCGGACGCACTGCGCCGCGTCGAATAGCCCGTCCGCGAGCCCCACCCCTTTCAGTCCAGCAGGAGTTGACCCATGTACACGCTCAGCGGCGTCACCAAGCGCTATACGCGCGGAAAGTCCACCGTCGATGCGCTCGCCGGCGTCGATCTGACCATCGAGGACGGGGGCCGCCTGGTCATCCAGGGCCCCACCGGCGGAGGCAAGTCCACGCTGCTGCAGATGCTCGGCGGTCTGGACCGTCCGACGGCCGGCAGCGTCGAACTCGACGGTGTGGACCTCGCGAAGCTCAGCGAGGCCAAGCTCACCAAGGTGCGCGCACAGAACATCGGCTTCGTCTTCCAGAGCTTCAACCTCATCCCGACGCTGACCGCGCAGGAGAACGTCGAGACGGCGCTCGTCCCGCTCGGCGGCAGGCCTGCGGACCGGCGCAGGCGGGCCGCGGAGGCGCTGGACTCCGTCGGACTCGGTGAGCGGCTCGGACACCTCCCGAGCGAGATGTCCGGCGGGCAGCAGCAGCGTGTGGCGATCGCACGGGCCCTGGTCAAGCAGCCGAAGGTGCTGCTCGCCGACGAGCCCACCGGCAACCTCGACGAATCGATGCGCGACGAGGTCATGGAGGTGCTGGAGACGATGTGGAAGGAGCACGGGCTGACCTTCATCATGGTCACCCACGACAGCGCGATCGCCCGCAGGGCGCCGCGGCTGGCGACCATCCGCAAGGGCCGTGTCACGATCACGGAGAACGCGGCGGCCTGACGCACGGACGCCACGACAGGGCGTACGGACGCAGATGGCGGCGTACGGACGCGTACGCGTGACGCACGGACGCACCGGCTCGGGCACGCCGGCCTTCCGGGCAGGGACAACGGCGCTAACGCCGCTGCCCCTGCCCGGCGTTGGCGGTTCCGTACACGGTTTCGCAGGCGGCCCGGTACGCGGCGAGGTCGCTGCGGCGGACCTGGCGCAGTCCGGAGAGGTCGGCGGACGGGTCCGCGCGCGGGCGGCCGGGCGGGGTGCTGCCCGCGGGGCGCGGCCCCTCGCCCGTGCCGGAGAAGCCGGAGCGCAACGGGCGCAGCCAGTACCAGGGCTGCAGCGGCAGCCGGGCCAGCCCGTGGAGCCAGCGCCGGGTCAGCCGCCCGAGGCCGGGGCGACCGGCGTCGGGCAGTCTGACGACGCGTATGCCCATGATGAGCTTGCCCGCACCGGCCCCGACGAGCGCGGTCAGCACCACCTGGTTGAGGAACGAGAACACGAGCGCCGGTCCGAGGATCAGGCCGGCGAGCTGTGGTCCGGTGGCCGCATCGGCATGCGACCGGGCCAGTAAGCCGACGGTCAGCAGGCAGAGGTAGCAGTCGAGCCCGACGGCGAGAAAGCGGCGCATGTCCCCGGCGCGCGGTGGGGTACGGGGCAGCGGCGTGATGGGCGGTGTTGTCATGCCAGCATCATGTCTGTTCCCCTCCGCCCATCGCATTAATCTCACAGTCATGACCGCTGCCATCACCGCCATGATCACCGCAGTCGTCGGTGTGCTCGGCACCCTGTTCGCGCCGATGCTCGCGCACCGAATGACCGCGCGGCAGCGCAAGGAGGAGGCCGAACTGGCCGACACACGGCGCAGGTTCGAGGAGCGACGCGCCCAGTACACGGCCATGAACCGGGCCTCACGGCAATTCCACACACTTCTCAAGGACGCCCTGCACCGGATCAGGGACGGCGTCTATACGGAGCAGGAACGCACCCAGCTCGAAGAGGCCCGCCTCGACCACCGCGACCGATACGCCGAGGCGCAGATGATCGTCCCGGAGCGGATCCTGCAGGCCTCCCGTGACCTCAACCAGGTCCTCGCGAACGCAGACGGAGCCGTCAAGCGCCTCGATCGCGGTCTCGCCCGCGACGGCGAGACCGTGACCCGGATCCTGGAGAACCTGGGGGCGGCGAGCCCGTACCTCGACACGATGCGGGAGCTGATGCGGGAGGACCTGGGCATCGCCGACTGAGCCCCGCCCCTACCCCGGAGGTAATCGACGCTCCGCACGCCCCCGAGCAGCATGGTGCACACCGGCTGACGGATACACGGCAGCACGCAGATCCCGGAGGGCGAGACCATGACCGCATACGCCATAGCCCACCTGCACCCCGCCGCCCACCCCTGCGAGGAGGTTCTCACCTACATCGAGCGCATCCAGTCGACCATGGAGCCCTTCGGCGGCCGCTTCCTCGTCCACGGCGCGCAGGTCGAGGTCATCGAGGGCGACTGGCCGGGTGCGCTCGTCGTCATCGGGTTCCCGAGCATGACGGCTGCCCGCGGCTGGTACGAGTCGGACGCCTACCGGGAACTGCTGCCGCTGCGGACCCGGAACATGGCGGGCGATGCGGTGCTCGTCGAAGGCGTCGGACCGGAGTACGACGCGTCGACGACCGCGGCCGCGATGCGAGCGGCGGCAGCGGCCGTACATGCCTGACGGGCCATGGCCGGCAGCCGCCACGGCTGAGCCCCGCGGAACTGCAGGCTCCGAGCCGAGGTGTAGCTGAGTACACCCCCGTTCCGGGTGGGGGGTCCCTCGCTGCGGCGCGCCCCGCCCGGGAGGATGGAACACATCGGATCAACCACGGAGGGAACCCCATGAAGCCGCTGCTCTGGCTCGTGCTCTGTCTCGCAGTCGTCGCCAATGTCGGCCTGAACCTGATGGAGGACACCGGGCTGCACATCGCCCTGAGCGTCGTCTCGGGCGTCGTCGTCCTCGCGTCCGGCGTGCGGCTGTGGATGCTGCGGGACAGGCGCGAGGAGGCCTGACCCGTGCGCCCCGACCGGCCGCATCCGGTGTGGATTGCGCCGTACGCCCGGTGCCGGAAGGCCCGGGGAAAGCTCAGTATGTGGATGCGGCCGAGGATCGTGCGGCTCCCCTGGGACAATCGGTACGTCACAACGGTCCCGTACGTCGCATTGGTGAGTGCACTTCTCACGAAGTCTGGGTGACGTCCTCAATGGGGAGGGGGACCGGCGGTGCCCCTCGGGACAGGGGCGCCTTCGCGCATGTTGCCGACCCATGGAAGGTCTTGATCAGATGCCGGCCACCCCTGTTTCCTCTGAGCCGCACGCAGCCGAGATCCGTGTCATCGAGCCGCTGTACGCGGAGATCCTGCGGCGCAATCGGGGCGAGAGCGAGTTCCATCAGGCGGTACGGGAAGTCCTCGAGACGCTCGGCCCGGTCCTGACGAAGCGACCGGAGTTCGTGGACGCGCGGATCATCGAGCGCATCTGCGAGCCGGAGCGTCAGCTCATCTTCCGAGTGCCGTGGTCGGACGACTCCGGCGACATCCATGTGAACCGCGGCTTCCGGGTCGAGTTCTCCAGCGCCCTGGGACCGTACAAGGGCGGACTGCGCTTCCACCCCTCGGTCGACCTCGGCATCGTGAAGTTCCTCGGCTTCGAGCAGATCTTCAAGAATGCCCTCACCGGCATGCCGATCGGCGGGGGCAAGGGCGGCGCCGACTTCGACCCGAAGGGCCGCTCCGACGCCGAGGTCATGCGGTTCTGCCAGTCGTTCATGACCGAACTCCACCGCCACCTGGGCGAGTACACGGACGTCCCGGCCGGTGACATCGGCGTCGGCGGCCGCGAGATCGGCTATCTGTTCGGCCAGTACAAGCGGATCACCAACCGGTACGAGTCCGGTGTGCTCACCGGAAAGGGCCTGGGCTGGGGCGGTGCCCAGGCGCGCACCGAGGCCACCGGCTACGGCTGTGTGCTCTTCACCGACGAGATGCTCAGGAGCCGGGGCGGATCCCTCGACGGCCGGCGGGTCGTCGTGTCGGGCTCCGGCAATGTCGCGATCTATGCGATCGAGAAGGCCCAGCAGCTCGGTGCGACCGTGGTGACGTGCTCCGACTCCGACGGCTATGTCGTCGACGAGAAGGGCATCGACCTCGCCCTGCTCAAGGAGGTCAAGGAGGCCGGTCGCGGCCGGGTCTCGGAGTACGCGGAACGGCGCGGCGCGCATGTCGGCTTCGTCGCCGGCACGGGCGTGTGGAACGTCCCCTGCGACGTGGCACTGCCGTGTGCCACGCAGAACGAACTCCACGAGGCCGATGCGCTGACGCTCGTACGCAACGGGGTGCAGGCGGTCGCCGAGGGCGCCAACATGCCCACCACCCCGGAGGCCGTGCGGGTCCTCCAGGAAGCGGGCGTCGCCTTCGCCCCCGGCAAGGCCGCCAACGCGGGCGGAGTGGCCACCAGCGCGCTGGAGATGCAGCAGAACGCGTCGCGCGACTCATGGACCTTCGCGCACACCGAGGAGCGGCTCGCGGAGATCATGCGCCACATCCACGACTCCTGCTTCACCACGGCGGAGCGCTACGGCAGCCCCGGCAACTACGTGGTCGGCGCGAACATCGCCGGTTTCGAACTGGTCGCGGACGCCATGCTCGCGCAGGGCCTCATCTGACCCCGCGCCGTACGCACCGCCGGCCCGGCCGC
>NZ_JBHVEE010000116.1:0-31281 GCF_042802415.1 Streptomyces sp. NPDC057486
GCCGAGGACGGTCCGGCACTTGGAGGAGCTCGCGACTGAGTGTTACGCCCAGAGCTGGCCGTGCAGCGTTTCGATGGCCGCTTCCGTCGTGGGGGCCGTGTAGACGCCCGTCGACAGGTACTTCCAGCCGCCGTCGGCGACGACGAAGACGATGTCGGCCGTCTCCCCCGCCTTGACCGCCTTGGTTCCGACGCCGATCGCCGCGTGGAGTGCGGCGCCGGTGGAGACGCCCGCGAAGATGCCCTCCTGCTGGAGGAGTTCGCGGGTGCGGGTGACGGCGTCGGCGGAGCCGACGGAGAAGCGGGTGGTGAGGACCGAGGCGTCGTAGAGCTCGGGGACGAAGCCCTCGTCGAGGTTGCGGAGGCCGTAGACGAGGTCGTCGTAGCGCGGCTCGGCGGCGACGATCTTGATGTCGGGCTTCTGTTCGCGCAGGTAGCGGCCCACACCCATGAGCGTGCCCGTGGTGCCGAGGCCCGCCACGAAGTGGGTGATGGAGGGCAGGTCGGCGAAGATCTCGGGACCGGTGGTGGCGTAGTGGGCGCCCGCGTTGTCCGGGTTGCCGTACTGGTAGAGCATCACCCAGTCGGGGTGCTCGGCGGCCAGTTCCTTGGCGACGCGGACGGCTGTGTTGGAGCCGCCGGCCGCCGGGGAGGAGATGATCTCGGCGCCCCACATGGCGAGCAGGTCGCGCCGTTCCTGCGAGGTGTTCTCCGGCATGACGCAGACGATGCGGTAGCCCTTGAGCTTGGCCGCCATGGCCAGCGAGATGCCGGTGTTGCCGCTGGTGGGCTCCAGGATGGTGCAGCCGGGGGTCAACCGGCCGTCCTTCTCCGCCTGTTCGACCATGTGGAGCGCGGGGCGGTCCTTGATCGAGCCGGTGGGGTTGCGGTCCTCCAGCTTGGCCCAGATGCGGACGTCGTCCGACGGTGACAGCCGCGGTAGGCGGACGAGCGGGGTATTGCCCACCGCGGCGAGCGGGCTGTCGTACCGCATCAGTTCATGCCGCCGGCGACGGCCGGGAGGATGGTGACGCTGTCGCCGTCGCTGAGCTTGGTGGAGATTCCGTCGAGGAAGCGGACGTCCTCGTCGTTGAGGTAGACGTTCACGAAGCGACGGAGCTGGTCACCGTCGACGATGCGCTCACGGATGCCGTTGTGGCGGCTGTCGAGGTCCGTGAAGAGGTCGGCGAGGGTCTCTCCGTTGCCCTCGACAGCCTTGGCGCCGTCGGTGTAGGTGCGGAGGATGGTCGGGATGCGGACCTCGATGGCCATGGCGTGGGCTCCTGTCGAAAGCGGAGTGGTGGCGTGGGGCGCGCGGCTCTGCCCCCGCGCGGGGGTGGGGCGTGTGGACGGCGCTCGGGGCCGCGGCCCGGCTCAGGCGTTGCGGCCGGCGGGCAGGCAGCTCGTACAGATCGCGCTGGAGAGCCTGCACAGGTCGACGTGCAGGCGCGCGACGAGCAGCGTGCCCGGCGTCTTTTCGCTCACGTCTTGGGGAACCATGGGCTCATCGTATCGATTCCCGGTCCGGACTCCGGTATGTGATCTCACCTGCTGGATGGTGAGCGTTCGCCTGGTGGACGGTCGGGGTGGGGCGGGGAATCACGGCGGGCCGGGGACGGGGTTTCGCCTCCGGCCCGCTCCAGGTCAGGCGGGTTCGTACGCCTCGACGACCTCGACGTCCTCCTCGGTGATCACGCCGTCCACGATGCGGTACGAGCGGAACTGGAAGGGGCCCGCGTCGTCCGTGTCGGCGGTGGAGACGAGGACGTAGTGGGCGCCGGGCTCATTGGCGTACGTGACGTCGGTGCGCGAGGGGTACGCCTCGGTCGCCGTGTGCGAGTGGTAGATGATCACCGGCTCCTCGTCGCGGTCGTCCATCTCGCGGTAGAGCTTCAGCAGGTCCGCGGAGTCGAACTCGTAGAACGTGGGCGAGCGGGCGGCGTTGAGCATGGGGATGAAGCGTTCGGCGCGGCCGGTTCCGACCGGGCCCGCGACCACGCCGCACGCCTCGTCGGGGTGGTCCGCGCGGGAGTGCGCGACGATCTGGTCGTACAGCGCCTGGGTGATGGTCAGCATGGCGCCAGGATAAGCAGAGGGCCCCCGCGCACCGAGGAGTGGTACGCGGGGGTCCGTATGCCGGACGGCCGGGTCGGGTCAGCGCTTGGCGAAGGCCGCGCTCTCGGGGTTACGGGCCTTGAGGACCAGGTACGAGACACCGAGGATCAGGGCCCAGAGCGGGGCGCAGTACAGCGAGATCCTGGCGTCCTTGTCGATGCCCATCATCACGATCACCATGCCGATGAAGGCGAGGGCGAAGACGGTGGTGTACGGGGCGCCGGGGGCCCGGAAGGAGGACTGCGGGATCGCTCCGCGGTCGGCCAGGCGGCGGTAGCGGATCTGGCAGACGAGGATCATGATCCAGGCCCACATGCCGGAGATCGTGGCGAAGGAGACGACGTAGGTGAAGGCGTCCCCGGGCCACTGGTAGTTGATCCAGACGCCGACGAGCATGAGGGCGGCGGAGAAGGTGGTGCCGATGAGCGGGGTGCCGCTCCTGGTCAGCCGGGTGAAGAACTTCGGGCCCTGTCCGTTGAGGGCGAGGTCGCGCAGCATGCGGCCGGTGGAGTACATGCCGGAGTTGCAGGAGGAGAGGGCCGCGGTCAGGACGACGAAGTTGACGATGCCTGCGCCGATGCCGAGGCCCATCTTCTGGAAGGCGGCGACGAACGGCGAGATGCCGGGCTGGAATTCCGTCCACGGGACGACGGCGAGGATCATGATGAGGGCGCCGACGTAGAAGACGGCGATGCGCCACGGCACGGTGTTGATGGCCTTGGGCAGGACGGTCTTCGGGTCCTTGGACTCGCCTGCGGTGACGCCGACGAGTTCGACGGCGAGGAAGGCGAACATCACGATCTGCAGGGTCATCAAGGTGCCCTTGATGCCGTGCGGGAAGAAGCCGCCGTCGGCCCACAGGTGGGTGACGGACGCGGTGTCGCCGGCGTCGGAGAAGCCGAGGGTGAGAATTCCGGCACAGATGAGGATCATGCCGACGATGGCAGTGACCTTGACCATCGAGAACCAGAATTCGAGTTCCCCGAAGAGCTTCACGGAGATCAGGTTCACGCCGTACAGGATGATCGTGAAGATCAGTGCGGACACCCATTGGGGAATGTCGAACCAGAACGTCATGTACTGGGCTGCCGCGGTGACTTCGGTGATTCCGGTGACAACCCAGAACAGCCAGTAGGTCCAGCCGGTGACAAATCCTGCGAAGGGGCCGACGAATTCGCGGGCGTACTCGGAGAATGAGCCCGAGACCGGGCGGTACATGAGGAGTTCGCCCAGGGCCCGCATGATGAAGAAGATCACCAGGCCTGCGATGGCATAGGCGAGGATGAGGCTGGGTCCCGCCTTGGCGATGGCTTTGCCCGCGCCGAGGAAGAGGCCGGTTCCGATGGCCCCGCCGATCGCGATCATCTGGATCTGGCGGGCGCCGAGGGCGCGCTGATAACCCTCGCCCGAGGTGGTGGCATCCGCGGCTTCCGCGGCCTGCTGCGAGCCGCCTTGCCCCTTGTCGACCTGCGCCGATGTCATGTGTTGCGCCTTTCTCCACGCCGATCCGCGCCTGACGGCTGCGGATCAGGTCCTGATCCCCCCGGATATGGATGGAGTGCGACCGGCGGTCCGCCGGTTGTAGCGCCCCCGGGAACAGGGGTGGCGTCCCCGGGTGGTCGTGAAGATTTATCACGGAGCCACCGGTGGTCCACCGGACATTGTGTGGTGCACACCACAGGAAAAAGCGGACAAGGGTTTCCAGCCGCTGCAAAAAAGGCCATTCAGGTGACGGGATCGTTATTTGGATTTGAGTATCCGTTGAGCGAACGTCCCGGCGCGGACCCAAGGGAAGGCAAAACCCGATCAAGGGGAGGCGGGTCGGTCGCGGCATCCGGTGCGGTGCATCGCCACGGGGCGGCCCTCGGGCGTCGGAGCATCCTCGCGGCGCAGCCGTGCGGGCGTCTCGGCAATGCCCCGAGTGGGGTCTCCCCCGTTCGGGCGAAGCCGAGCACGCAGCGAAGTGCCGGGGGTCGCAACCCCCGGCCGTAATCCGCTGGCCGGCCCCTACGGCATCAGGGTCTCGACGAGCGTCTCCTGAAGCGCGCCCAGCCAGAGATAGGCCATGACCATGGGCTTGCGCGGGTCACTGTCGGGCAGCCGGTAGAGCGAGCCCTCACCGCCCTCGTCCTCGTCGGAGACCTCCAGGCGGGTACCGATGGTGAGGCGGAGGTCGTTGAGGGCGCCGAGCCAGTTGCGGCATTCGTCGGCGCTGAGCGTGAGGACCGCGCTTTCCTCGCCGGACGGGAGTGCGTCGAGGGTGCGTACGACGGTGAGCGCGTCGTCGCGCTTGCGGGTGCGCAGGTCGTTCTCGGTGAAGCGGCGGAACTCGGCGGACGCGGCGCGCAGTTCGCTGTCCTCGTCGCCGTACGCCTCCGGGAAGAGGCGGGCCAGGGCCGGGTCGGTCGGCGGCTCGCTGGGCCCTTCGGCGAACAGGGCGGCGAGCGGGTCCTCGCCGTCGGCCGGTTCGTCGCCCGGTCCGATCAGTTCCAGCAGCTGGACGGCGAGGGAGCGCAGGATCGCGATCTCCACCTCGTCGAGCGCGACGGCCGCGCCGCCGCGGGGGGTGGCCTCGAAGTGGCCGGCCATGGGTTTTCTCCGATGGTGGGTCGGGCGGGGCAGAGGTGGAGGCTAGTTGCGGTCCTGGGTCAGGGTGGCCCAGAGACCGTAACCGTGCATGGCCTGGACGTCGCGCTCCATCTCCTCGCGGCTGCCGCTGGAGACGACGGCGCGACCCTTCTGATGGACGTCGAGCATCAGCTTGTGGGCCTTGTCCTTGGAGTAGCCGAAGTAGGCCTGGAAGACATAGGTCACGTAGCTCATGAGGTTGACCGGATCGTTGTGGACCAGCGTCACCCAGGGCACGTCGGGCTCGGGGACGACGAGGTTCTCCTCGGCCGATTCGGGACGCTCGATCTCTACAGGGGCGACACTCACCTACCCCATGCTGCCACCCGGGAGGGGGCATCGCACAAACGGCTTAGATCTCGTCACTCTGACGAAATAGGGGTAGCATCCGAGCCATGAACTCTGCGGACCTTGGGCGACGGGTCGGTGTGCCGTCGACAGCGCTCTTCACCGACCAGTACGAGCTCACGATGGTGCAGGCGGCGCTGAAGGCGGGCACCGCCGACCGGCGCTCGGTCTTCGAGGCGTTCACCCGCCGGCTGCCCGAGGGGCGACGCTACGGCGTCGTCGCGGGCATCGGACGCGTCCTGGACGCAGTGGAGAACTTTCACTTCGACGACGAGATGCTCACCTTCCTGCGCGACCAGAACATCGTCGACGGGCCGACGCTCGCCTGGCTGGCGGACTACCGCTTCAGCGGCGACATCTGGGGCTACCCGGAGGGCGAGGTGTACTTCCCGGGCTCCCCGATCCTGCGGGTCGAGGGATCCTTCGCCGAATGTGTGCTGCTGGAGACGGTGATCCTGTCGATCCTCAACCACGACTCGGCAGTCGCCGCGGCGGCGTCCCGGATGTCCGCGGCGGCGGGTGGTCGCAGGCTGATCGAGATGGGTGCACGACGCACCCATGAACTGTCCGCGGTGGCGTCGTCGCGGGCCGCGTACATCGGCGGCTTCGACACGACATCCGATCTGGCGGCCGGATTCCGCTACAACATCCCGACGGTCGGGACGAGCGCGCACGCGTTCACGCTGCTGCACGACAACGAGCGCGACGCGTTCCGGGCGCAGGTCGATTCACTGGGCCGGAAGACGACGCTGCTGGTCGACACCTACGACGTCGCCGAGGCGGTCCGTACGGCGGTCGAGGTCGCCGGGACCGGGCTGGGGGCCGTACGGATCGACTCCGGGGACCTGCTGCTCCTCGCGCACCGGGTGCGGCAGCAGTTGGACGAGCTGGGCGCCACGGCGACGAAGATCGTGGTGACGTCGGACCTGGACGAGTACGCGATCGCGTCGCTGGCCGCGGCACCGGTCGACGCGTACGGCGTGGGCACGCAGCTGGTCACCGGCAGCGGGCAGCCGACCTGCTCCATGGTCTACAAGCTGGTCGCCCGGGCGAACTCCGCCGATCCCGCGGAACCGCTGCGGCCGGTTGCCAAGAAGTCGCTGGGAGGGAAGTCCTCGATGGGCGGGCGCAAGTGGGCCGCGCGGCGGCTGGACGAGAACGGGGTGGCCGAGGCCGAGGTGGTCGGCACCGGTCCGGTGCCCGACGGGCTGGCCGACCGGCAGCTGCTGGTCGAGCTGGTCAGGGGTGGTGAGGTGGTCGCGCGCGAGCCGCTGGACGCGGCGCGGGAGCGGCACATAGCGGCGCGGCGGGGGCTGCCGATGTCGGCGGTGCAGCTGTCCAGGGGGGAGCCGGTGATTCCGACGGAGTTCGTGTGAACGTGCGGCGGCGGGGAAGGGGATGGTCGCCGGTAGCAGCCATACGCCCCCTCCCGCAAGGCGGTCTTTGTCTCTAGGCTCGATTTGCAGCCCCCCAACTTCACCGTTTCGCTCTCGTCCCCCGCTTCTCTCCCCATCGAAGGACACCCGCCATGCACCGCGCGTTGATCGTCGTGGACGTTCAGAACGACTTCTGCGAGGGCGGCAGCCTCGCGGTGACGGGGGGCTCGGATGTCGCCGCCGCCATCACCGACCTGATCGGTGAGGCCCAGGCCGGGTACCGCCATGTGGTCGCCACCCGTGACCACCATGTCGACCCGGGCGACCACTTCTCCGCACAGCCCGACTTCGAGCACTCCTGGCCTGCGCACTGTGTCGCCGGCACGGAGGGGGTGGGCTTCCACCCCAATTTCGCCCCGGCGGTCGCTTCCGGCGCCATCGATGCGGTGTTCGACAAGGGGGCCTACGCGGCGGCCTACAGCGGCTTCGAGGGGGTCGACGAGAACGGGGTGGGGCTTGCGCAGTGGCTGCGGGACCGGAGGGTCACCGAGGTCGACGTCGTCGGCATCGCCACGGATCACTGCGTGCGGGCGACGGCGCTGGATGCGGTCCGGGAAGGCTTCGCGACGCATGTGCTGCTGGACCTGACCGCGGGGGTCTCCGACGCGACCACGGGGCGGGCGCTGGAGGAGCTCCGGGAGGCCGGGGTGGAGCTCTCCGGCAAGCCGGTGGTGTAACGGCCTCCCCCACGACAGGGCCGGGGGGGAAGCCGCAAGGGGCGCGACGGCTGCCGCAGGCGTCCGGCGCCCGCGTTGCCGCACGGGCGGGACGCAGGCGCGCTCAGGACTGGTGGGCCGGTACCGGTGGGCGCAGGAGTGCCCGGATGGGGTGCCAGAGCTCCTGGGCGCTCTCCGGTCTCGCTCGCCAGAGCAGGCCGTCCGGGTGGTGCAGCACCGCCGTGATCTCGTCGGGCGTGGGCGGTTCCGCGTTGCCCCGGAGGTAGACCGCCCGGAGGCCCAGATTGCGCAGGCGGGTCAGTGCGCGGGCCCGGTTCGCCGCGTGCACCAGGACCCGGACCGGGGTTCCCGGGCCCGTCCCGTCCGCCGGGCCGTTCAGGGTGATCGCGACCACCACACTGCCGTTCGGCAACTTGCTGAATCCTCCGCCTGCCATGCTCTGCACTCCCCCGTGAGACATCGTGTCAATAAGAATCCGAATAAGAGGCACCTAAACACGATCGGCCGCCGCCCGCTAGAGGGCGACGGCCGATCATGCTTTGACCTGCGGTGATGCGGAATTACTTGTGCGAGGCGCCAACCTTGACCGTGATCGTCGAACCGCTGAGCGGCTCGCTGACGATCGTGATCCGGGTGTTGGTGTCAGCGACCTTCACGCTTCCGGTCTTGTTCTCCGCGTACCAGTAGGTGCCCTTGTGGTCGTCGAAGACCGGGACGCCCGGCTGGGACTCGATCTTGGTCGCCACGTCAGCCTTGTGCAGCGTGAAGGCGTCGGTCGGCCGCCAGCTGAACGGGGCGTCGAACGGCTGGATCTTGTTGCGGATGACGGTGCCGTCGGCCCACTTCAGCGGCTTGGCGTGCGCGTCGATCGGCAGGATCAGCCCCTGGCCCGGGTGGGTGGAGACGTTGTTGTCCTTCTGGGACTGGTCCCAGAGCCAGATCATCAGACCGGTCTGGTAGGGGTAGTGCTCGACCCAGTCCGGACGGGTGTTGGCGAAGCCGAAGTTGTACGGGCCGACCTTCAGGGTCTTGTCGTACGAGACGTACTGGCGGTTCTCCGCGATGTAGTACTGCGGGTAGTCCTTGGTGAACGACGCACCGACCCGGGAGAAGCCCTTGGCGGTCCAGCCGTTGTCGTCGCCCTCGGCGTTGTCCGAGAAGAGCACCGCACCATCGGCGTTGACCGCGATGGTGTCGGCCGCGAAGCCCACGCCGCCCGCGCCGCCGTCGGTGGCGTAACGGAAGCGGATGTCGATCTTCTTGCCCGCGTAGGCGTCCAGCGAGTACGACAGCTTCTGGTACGTGCCGGAGACGTCGGTCAGCGCCGGCTTGTCACTGGCGTCACGCGGGATCGCCTTGCCGTCGGCGGTGCCGTCGATCGCGGTCCAGCTGGCGCCGCCGTTCTCCGAGACCTCGGTGTAGAGGTAGTCGTAGTCCTTCTCGATGTCCCACCAGCCCGAAAGGTCCAGGGACGCCTTGGACTTGCCGGTCAGGTCGACCGAGCGGGACAGGGTGTTGTTCAGGTCGTCACCCATGTCGCTCCACCACTGCTTGGCGCCCTCAGCGGGCGTCGTGACGGCGGTGGTGACGGCCTTGTCCGGCAGCGAGACGACGAGCGCCTGCTTGTCCTTGGTGTTGTACTCCGAGACACCCAGCTTGTGGACCGAGTTCGTCGCGGCCTTGGCCGAGGCGTAGTTGAGCCAGCCCAGCTGCAGCTTGTCCCAGGCGGTCATGTCGCCGGGCATGTCACCGATGGCGTTCTTGCCGGTGCCGAGCCAGGAGCCGGCCGACATCAGGGACCAGAAGCCGACCGAGTTCTCGGCGCGGTTGGTGGTGTCGTAGAGGTCCGGCAGACCGAGGTCGTGGCCGTACTCGTGGGCGAAGACACCCAGGCCGCCGTTCTCGGGCTGCGCGGTGTAGTCGCCGACCCACATGCCGGTGTCACCGATCTCGGTGCCGCCTGCCTTGTTGCCGGCCGGGCCGGTCGCACCGGCGTTGGTGCCATACGCGTACCAGCGGTGCGCCCAGATGGCGTTCGCGCCCTCGACACCGCCGCCCGCGGACTCGTCCTCACCCGCGTGCACGACCTGGAAGTGGTCGATGTAGCCGTCGGGCTCGTTGAAGTTGCCGTCGTTGTCGTAGTCGTAGCGGTCCCACTGGTCGTACTGCGCCAGGTCCGCCTTGATCTGCTCCGGCGTGCGGCCCTTGGCCTTCTGGTCGGCGGCCCAGGCGTTCACGCCGTCCCTGACCATGTCCCAGGCGTTGGCACAGTTGGACGAGCCGCAGTAGTTGGAACCGTAACGGGCCTCGTTGTACGGGACCTTGACCCAGTCGGAGACCTGGCCGTCGACCGAGTAGCGCCCGGAGGACGTCTTCTCGTAGTACGTCTTCAGCGAGTCCTTGCCGGCACCCTCACCGAAGTAGAGGTCCTGGAAGTGGGCCTGGTTGTAGTCGGCCTGCCAGGCGGTGCTGTTGTCCTTCGCCGGGTCCGGCTTGGCTATCTTGTTGTGCAGCGGGCCGGGCGTGCCGCCGTACTTCTTGACGGGCGGCTTGGGCCCGTCGCCGTCCGGGTCGAACATGGTGGTGTCGTCGACCTGGTCGCCGAACTCCACCAGGACCGTGAAGATCTTGTCCGTCTTCTCGCGGCCGAGTTCGACGTACTTGTTGTCGTCGAGCTTGACGACCTTGGAGCCGTCGCGGTTCGACACCTTCTTGTCGCCGGAAATGACCTGCTCCAGGGCGGCCTGACGCTGTGCGTCCTGCTGCTCGCTGAAGGGGCCCTCCAGGTTGTGCGCGTTGCCCTCGGCCGACCCCGGGTCGCGGCGGTCGATGCTGGATGCGCTGGCGCCTGACGCCTTGTCATCGGCCTGTGCGGTGGCGAAGGCCGACGCCGTGGCAGCGGTGGCGGCCATGGCCACGACAACCGCCGCAGCGCGGAGCGTCCGTCTCTTAGTGGTCACTTGATGCAGTCCTCCCCGGCGCCCGCTGCTGCGGCCCGGGGGTGATGAAGGGGCCGCGCGCGGATACGCGTCACAAGTGACGACATTCGACCGGAGTTACAGGAGAAAAGACAGACCTTGACTTGAACTGACCAAGTGCATTATGTGGGAGTGCAGTTCCGTTATGCGGACGTTCACCGAACGGGCAACCGGCGCGCCAGTGCCCCCCTTTGGCGCGCTGGATGACTCAGTGCGCCCCCCGTGCACCGGCACCGTGGGTTAGGTCACGCTTACTACCGTTTCCTCCAGGGCATCCACCGTCGTAGAGTCGCTTGACAGTGCGACCGCGTTGAGAGACTGCCCCTTCCGACTGCCCCGAGGACGGATACCGCCATGCCGCGTCCCACTGCTGCACAGCTCTCCTACGGATCGGTCACCGTCGTCTTCTCGACGCTCGCCATGCTCCTGCTGTCCCGCACGAGTTCGGGCATCGGCATCGCCGTCATCGGCACGGCGGGGCTGGCGCTCGGTCTGCTGGTGGCCGTCACCGTACCCCTGCCGCTGCGGATGAAAACAGGGAAAGCGGCGAAGACGGCAAAGACGGCGACCGCGGTTCGTACGAACCACGGCGCCGTCTCCACCGTCGGCGCAGCCGAGGACATCCCGCTCGACGACGCCCCGTCGGCCAGGATCCCGGCCGCCCGCGCCGCCGGGCGCGTGGGTGAGCACTCCCTGCGCCACTGATCGGGCAACCGGCGGCCCACCGCGCGGGCGGACCGCTTGCGTACGTCGGCTATGCGGTCGAGACCACCACCGTCTTGGCCGCCTTGTCCTGCAGCCCCTGCCGGTACGGCTTGTCCGTGAACATCAGCACGATGTTGATCAGCCACCACAGGCACGGGCAGCACAGCAGCGCCGGCAGCCACAGCACCACGGCCCGCAGGAACGAGGCACTGGTGTCCGGCACCCGGCCGTCATTGAGCATCGCGACCCGCAGTTTCAGCAGCCGCTTGCCGATGGTGCGGCCGTCCTTGTGCGTGAAGTACGTGTCGTACGCCACGTAGGCCACGAGCCCGATCAGCGACCAGAGCAGCTGATGGCCGCTGTAGGTCTGGTTGAAGACGTTACTGACGTTGTCGTTGCTGCGGTTGTTGTTCGACGCCACCTCGACCGCGCCGCCGAACGGCAGCGAGATCAGATACAGCGGGATCGAGATGATCAGGAAGTCGATCAGCCGGGCCAGGATCCGCTTGCCGGGCTCGCCGAGCGGCGGCATGCCCGCGAGCGGGTCCGTGCCGCCGTACGGCCCGCCGCCGTAGGCACCGGGCTCGTACGGCGGCGGCGGAGGCGGCGGAGCGCTGTCGTAGGGCGAACCCGACGACGGCGGCTGAGGCTCCCGTGGCTTCTTGAGGAACGGGTCGTCCTCGGGAGGCTGGCCGGACGTCGGCTGATCGTTGCTCATGGGGGCAGTGCACCCCGGCCCACGGGCGCCCGCAACGGCTCAGGTGCGTTCGGGGGAACGGGGCACAAAGCGGTCGCCCTCACCCGATGGGCCGTCAGCCGCGCGGGTCGCCCGCGCGGCGTCGTGCTCGTCGTCAGCCCGCCACGAAGGTGTGTGCCGCCTTGTCGTGCCAGCACTGACGCCACGGGCGGTCGAACAGACACCACAGGACATTGACCACGCCGATGACCAGAAGACCGAGCACGCCGTAGACCAGCCAGCGGCGGAGCGCGGCACCGAAGGAGGGCGCCCCGTGGGCCTCGATGTCCCGTACCTCCAGCCCGCAGAGCTTCTTGCCGAGCGTACGGCCCCACTTCGCGGTCGGCAGGGCCTCCAACAGCACGCCGAGCACCAGGAACGCACCGAGCACCCCGCCGAACAGCCCGGCCGTGGTGGAGTCCACCAGCCAGACGGTGACCGTCTGGCCGGAGAGCTTCGCCGCGTCGATCTTGTCGCCGATGTGGTCCATCGCCCGCGAGACGAGCGGGAACCCGATCGCGCCGACGAGCGCGCCCAGCACGACCGTGTCGACGAGCCGGGCGGCGAACCGCTTGCCGAGCCCGGCGGGGCGGGCGGCCGCCTGCGCCTGTGCGAGCTGTTGGAAGTGGTCGTTGACCGGGGGCTTCCAGGGCACGACCGGGCCGTCCGGCTGAGCCGGCTGCGCATCGACACGCTGCTGGGATTGCACGGCGCGCTGGGACTGCTGGGGCGGGAATTGCTGCTGTTGCGGGAGCTGGGGCTGCGGGTGGGCGGCCTGCTGCGGCGCGGCGAGTCGGTGAGCCTGCTGCGCCCAGGAGGCGGCTCCGCCGCCGGGGCCCGGGGTGAGCGGATTGGCCGGAGCGGGCGCGGGCGCAGGCGCTGGGGCCGGGACGGCGGCCTGAGCGGGCGCGGGAGCCGGAGCAGGTGCCGCTGCGGAGGGCTGCGGGGCACCGGCACCGGGGGGAACCGCGCGGATCGCCATGGTTCCCTCGGCCGGTTCCTGTTCCGCGTTGCGGGGACGGGGCGACCGGCCCCCCTGTCCCACAGGGCGGGTCGTGATCGCACCGTCGGCGGGCGGACGCCCCGCCTCACCGGTGCCGCCGCCGGGCTCGACCGGTCGGTCGGCCCGGATCGCGACCGTTCGCTCGGGGACCTGGCTGTTGCCGCCCCGCATGCCCGGCAGCGCACCACCCGTCGGATCCTGCGGCGCGGGCAGGCGCGGGTCCGCGGGGGCCCGGTCGGCGGGAGCCCCGCTTCCCGGTGCCCGGTCCGCAGGGACCTGGCCCGCTGCTCCGGCCCCGTCCGGCTGCCCCGTACCGCCTGTGCCGCCCCAGGACACCCGCCGGTCGCGTTCCCCGCCGAAGCCGGTCTGCCGGGAGGCGTCGGCCTGCCAGGCAGACGAGGGTTCGGGGCGGTCGCTGTCGTACGGCTCCTCGTCGAGGAAGACCGGACCGGTTTCGTCCACCGGCGCGTAGGTCGGACCGGACGCCTGGGCGATCGGTGCCGAAGGCTGCGGCTGCGGTTCGGGCGTTGCCCCCTCGGAGGGCGTCGCTGTCGTCGATTCGCCCTGCTGGGGCGCAGGACGGCTCGTACCGGGAACCCACGAAGTGCCGTTCCAGTACCGGACATATCCGGGAATGGACGGGTCGGGGTAATACCCCTCGCGGGGCCTGTCGTCACCGGGTGCCGGGGTTGGGGCGCTCATCACCGTGGTCCCGTATCTCTTCGAAGCCTCAAGTCAACGGACCACATCTATCAGACAGCCGCGTACCCCCGGGCCGGTCCCGGCGTTTGAGGCACTTTCCGGTCACGGTGAAGTTTTTCCCGGAAGTCGCGTCATAGGGGGCGGGGCGGGCGCTCTCTCCATGTGCGGGCCGGTCGGCGGACCGGTCCACAGGCACCGAAAGGACGCACTCATGCACACCGTCGTGAAACGCGAGCTGGAACTCGAGCTGGTCCTGTCGCCGGAGCGGAGCATCCCGGTCCCGGCCCGGCTGATGTACCGCACGGAGGATCCGTACGCCGTGCACATCACCTTTCACATCGACTCCAGCTTCCCCGTGCACTGGACGTTCGCCCGCGATCTGCTGGTCGAGGGCGTGTTCCGGCCCTGCGGGCACGGGGACGTGCGGATCTGGCCGGACAGGATCGAGCAGCGCACCGTCCTCTGCATGGCGCTGAGTTCGCCCGACGGCGATGCGCTGCTGGCGGCGCCGTCCTCCACCGTGGCCGCGTGGGTGGAGCGGACGCTGCGGCTGGTGCCGCCCGGCACCGAGACCGAGCGGCTCGGCATCGACGCCGCTCTGGCCGATCTGCTCGCGCCGTTGCCGGCCGACGACCTGTGGCTGAGCGACCCGTGGCTGCCGGACGAGTCGACGGACGGCGAGGTCTGATGCGCGGTCCACCGGCGGCGTCAGAAGACCTTGCCGGGGTTGAGCAGCCCCAGCGGGTCGAACGCCGCCTTGATGCCCCGGTGCATCTCGACGCTCACCTCGCCGAGTTCGCGGGCCAGCCATTCCTTCTTCAGGACGCCGACGCCGTGTTCGCCGGTGATGGTGCCGCCGAGTTCGAGGCCCAGCGCCATGATCTCGTCGAAGGATTCACGGGCCCGGCGCGACTCGTCGGCGTCGGTGTGGTCGAAGCAGACGACGGGGTGGGTGTTGCCGTCGCCCGCGTGGGCGCAGACGCCGATGGTGAGGTCGTACTTCTGCGCGATGGCCGCCGTCCCCTCGATCATGGCGCCGAGCCTGGAGCGCGGTACGCACACGTCGTCGATCATCGTGGCCGACTTGACGGCCTCCAGGGCGGTCAGCGACATCCGTCGGGCCTGGAGGAGGAGTTCGGATTCGGCGGCGTCGGCCGCGGGGACCACTTCGGTGGCACCGGCGGTGGTGCAGAGTTCGGCGACGGCGGCGAGGTCGGCGGTGGGGTCCGGGGTGTCGAAGGCGGCGAGGAGCAGCGCTTCGGTGGAGTCGGGGAGACCCATGTGGGACATCGTGTTGACGGCGTGGACCGTCGTACGGTCCATCAGTTCGAGGAGTGACGGAGTGTGGCCGCGCTCCATGATCCGGCAGACGGCGTCGCAGGCGGCTGTCGCGGACGGGAACTCGGCGGCGAGGACGAGCTGCTGCGGCGGCTGCGGCTTCAGGGCGAGCACGGCGCGGACGACGATGCCGAGGCTGCCCTCGGAGCCGACGAAGAGACGGGTGAGGTCGTATCCGGCGACGCCCTTCGCGGTCCGGCGGCCGGTCGTCAGGAGGCGCCCGTCGGCGAGGACGACCTCGAGGCCGAGTACGTACTCGGCGGTGACGCCGTACTTCACGCAGCACAGCCCGCCGGACGCGGTGCCGATGTTGCCGCCGATGGTGCACATTTCCCAGCTGGACGGGTCCGGCGGGTAGTACAGGCCGTGTTCGTTGACCGCGCGGGACAGCACGGCGTTGATGACGCCCGGTTCGACGACGGCGATCCGGTCGACGGGGTTGATCTCCAGGATCCGGTCCATCTTCACCAGGGACAGCACGATGCAGCCGTCGGAGGCGTTGGCCGCGCCCGACAGGCCGGTACGGGCGCCCTGCGGGACGACCGGCACACGCAGCGCGGTCGCCGTGCGCATGACGTGCTGGACCTGCTCGACCGTGCGCGGCAGCACCACCACGGCCGGGGCGCCCGCGTCGCAGAAGCTCGCCATGTCGTGGGCGTACGAGGCCGTGACATCCGGATCGGTGATCAGGGCCTCGGCAGGAAGGCCCGCGCGCAGTCGTTCGAGAAGATCGTCCATGATCCAAGCGTGACACCCGGGGCCAATGGTGTGAACCCGTCTGCGGCAGCGTTCGCACAACACGGTGTGATCTTCATACCGACGCAGAGTGATCGGCATGGATGTCATGCCGCAGCAGCCTCCGGAGTCCCGCCAGTCGGATCACGCGCCCCCTTCGTCCGATCCGGACGATTCCCCACCGCAGACGTCGTCGCTCCCCGGATCCGAACCGCCGCCCGATCCGGACCCCGCGGCGCCGGACGATCTCCCGCCGGTCTCGCTGCGTACGACACTGCGTCGGGCCGCGGTCGGTGCGGTGGCGGCCGCCGTGCTGGTCACGGGCGCGGTCGTGTCCGTACCGGACGACGGGAAGAAGGTCGCGCCGCCTGCTCCGGGACCGGTCATGCGCGCGCTGACGGCGACGAACGCGGGCGCCCCCGCCTCCCTCGCCGACCTGACGGCGCTGATCGGGGACCGGCGGAACTGGGTGGGCACGCATCCGTCCGACGCGCGTTCGTGGGCGGTGCTCGGATCGGCGTACGTGGAGTGGGGGCGGCGTTCCGGGGACGTGGCGTACTACGGGCGGGCCGAGCAGGCACTGAGGCGCTCGCTGGACGTACAGCCGGGTGCCCGGGGGAACACCGCGGCCTGGGTGGGGCTGGCGGCGCTCGCCAATGCGCGGCACGACTTCGTCGCGGCGAAGAAGTGGGGCGAGACGGTACGCGCCCGGCAGCCGAAGGACTGGACGGCGTACCCGGTCCTGATCGACGCGTACAACGGGCTCGGCCAGTACACGGCGGCGGGCCGGGCGGTGGAGAGGTTCGCGGCGCTCCGCTCGGGCGTACCGGCGCTCTCGCGGACGGCGCAGTGGTACCGGGACGAGGGCCGGCGCGAGGACGCCCAGGCGATCGCGCAGGATGCGGCGAACCGGGCCACCACCCCCGCCGAGAAGACGGACTGCCTGTTCCGGCTGGGCGAACTGGCCTGGGAGCGGGGCAAGTCCGAGGAGGCGGTGGCGCAGTACACCGCGGCCCTGCGGACGGATCGCGCCCACCCTCCGTCGCTCGCGGGCCGGGCGCGGGCGCTGGCGGCCCTGGGCCGCACGGACGAGGCGCAGCGCGACTACCGGGCGGCGCTGTCCCGGCGCCCGAGCCCCGCATACATGCTGGAACTCGGTGAGTTGTACGAGTCGCTGGGGCGCGACGACGACTCCCGAGGCCAGTACACGAAGCTCCGCAGAACCCTGGCCCAGGAGAGCGGCCACGGGGTCGACGAGTCCCTCCTGCTCGGCCGCTTCGAGGCCGACCACGGTGATGCGTCGCGGGCGGTGGAGCTGCTGCGGGCGGAGTGGGACCGACAGCACCACAGCGCGGCGGTGGCGGACGCGCTGGGCTGGGCGCTGTACCGATCGGGCAACTCGCAGAGTGCGCTGACATACGCGCAACAGGCGGCGGACACGGGTGGTGGGACGGCCCTGTACGCGTACCACCTGGGCATGATCGAACAAAGGCGCGGGAACCACGGCCCGGCCCGCCGCCACCTGGAGGAGGCGCTGCGCACGAACCCCCACTTCAGCCCTCTGGACGCCCCATCGGCCCAGGAGGCCCTGGATCGGCCGGGCCCGCAGGAGGTGCCCCCGGCCCCCGAACCGACGGCTCCCCCGAACCCCCCTCAGCAGTCCCAGGAACCGTCCGAGGCCTCACCCGCGCAGCAGGGCGCCGCGACGGCGGCACCGGCCGGAACGACGGGGACCACGGACACCCCCGCGCCCCCGGATTCGTCTGCGCCGGGCAGCCGCTGACGGGGGGCGCGGCGGTTCTTCGCGTGGGTTCGGCGCCGGTTCGATCGCCGGACGGTCCGGGTCCCGGGCGTCCTGCCGGTGTTGCCGGGATCGCCCGGAAGCCGATCCATGGCCTCCCCGGCCCGCGGCCGGCGGCCAGGAGCCGCGGCGGGGCACAAGAGACGGGGCCCCCGGATCCGCCGGAAACCCCGCCTCCGTGGACGGGCCGCCTGGGCTCAGAGGTTGCCGCGCTTCTCCTGCTCGCGCTCGATCGCCTCGAACAGGGCCTTGAAGTTGCCCTTGCCGAAGCCCATCGAGCCGTGGCGTTCGATCATCTCGAAGAAGACCGTCGGGCGGTCCTGGACCGGCTTGGTGAAGATCTGCAGCAGGTATCCGTCCTCGTCGCGGTCGACGAGGATCTTCAGCTCGCGCAGCGTCTCGACCGGCACCCGGGTCTCGCCCGCCCATTCACCGAGGGTGTCGTAGTACGAGTCGGGGGTGTCCAGGAACTGGACGCCGGCCGCGCGCATCGCGCGGACCGACGCGACGATGTCGTTGGTGGCGAGGGCGATGTGCTGGACGCCCGCACCGCCGTAGAACTCCAGGTACTCGTCGATCTGCGACTTCTTCTTCGCGATCGCCGGTTCGTTGATCGGGAACTTCACCTTCAGGGTGCCGTCGGCGACGACCTTCGACATGAGGGCGGAGTACTCGGTGGCGATGTCGTCGCCCACGAACTCCTTCATGTTGGTGAAGCCCATGACCTTGTTGTAGAAGCCGACCCACTCGTTCATCCGGCCCAGTTCCACATTGCCGACACAGTGGTCGATGGCCTGGAAGGTGCGCTTGGCGGGCGGTTCGACGATCGGGGCCACGGCCACGAAGCCGGGGAGGTACGGGCCGTCGTAGCCGGAACGCTCGACGAGGGTGTGGCGGGTCTGGCCGTACGTGGCGATCGCGGCGAGCACCACCGTGCCGTGCTCGTCCTTGACCTCGTGCGGCTCGGTGAGGCCCAGGGCGCCGTGCTCGACGGCGTACGCGTACGCCGCCCGTGCGTCCGGGACCTCGATGGCCAGGTCGACCACGCCGTCGCCGTGCTCGGCCACATGGTCGGCCAGGAAGCGGCCGTGGTCGGTGGATGCCTTGATGACGGAGGTGAGGACAAAGCGTGCCGAACCGTTGGTCAGCACGTAACTGGCGGTCTCGCGGCTGCCGTTCTCCGGTCCGGAGTAGGCGACGAGCTTCATGCCGAAGGCGGTCGAGTAGTAGTGCGCGGCCTGCTTGGCATTGCCCACGGCGAAGACGACCGCGTCCATTCCCTTGACCGGGAAGGGGTCGGCCTGCCGAACGGTGTCAGGGGTGTTGTACAGCGTCTCAGTCATGGAGGAAGGCTCTCCCCGCATCGCAAGATGCGCAATAGTTCGCGCTTTTGTCGAGCATTCTGTACACAGGTTTGCTTGGATGGGCGGACTATCTGTACATGGTGACCATGGAGGGGACCCGTATGGCGATCGATCATCTGGACGGGCGGCTCATCGTGCTGCTTGCGCGCGAACCCCGGATCGGGGTGCTGGAGGCGTCACGCCGCCTCGGGGTGGCCCGCGGCACCGCGCAGGCGCGCCTCGACCGGCTTCAGTCGAATGGAGTCATCCGCGGATTCGGCCCCGATGTCGATCCGGCGGCCCTCGGCTACCCCGTCACCGCCTTCGCCACCCTGGAGATCAAACAGGGCCAAGGAGCCGACGTGCGGGCCCATTTGGGCGGCGTCCCGGAAGTTCTGGAGCTGCACACCACCACCGGGCACGGCGACATGCTGTGCCGGCTCGTCGCCCGGTCCAACGCCGACCTTCAGCGGGTGATCGACCGGGTTGTCGGTTTTGATGGCATTGTCCGGGCCTCCACGGCGATCGTCATGGAGAACCCGGTGCCTCTGCGCATCATCCCGCTCGTCGAGCAGGCCGCGGAGGACAGCGACTGAGCCGAGGAGTGACGTGTGAGCTTCTGGGAGTATCTGGGCAATCGGCACCAGCAGCTGCTCACCGACGCGTACCAGCACGTCAGCGCCGTGTTCCAGTGCATGGTCATCGCCACCGCGCTCGGCATCCTGATCGGGATCGTCACCTATCGCAGCAGCTGGGGCGGTTCGCTGGCCATCACCACCACGGCCACCATCCTCACCATCCCGTCCCTCGCCGCGATCGGTCTGCTGATCCCGCTGGTCGGGCTCGGCGTCCCGCCCACCGTGATCACTCTGACGATGTACGGGCTCCTGCCGGTCGTCCGCAACTCCATCGTCGGGCTGCGCGGCGTCGATCCGTCCCTCGTCGACGCGGCGAAGGGCATCGGGATGTCCCGGATCGCGCGGCTCTGCAGGGTCGAGCTGCCGCTCGCCTGGCCGCCGATCCTCACCGGCATCCGCGTCTCCACGCAGATGCTGATGGGGATCGCCGCCATTGCCGCGTACGCCTCCGGACCCGGACTCGGCAACGAGATCTTCCGCGGCATCGCCTCACTGGGCAGCGCCAACGCGTTCAATCAGGTTCTCGCAGGCACGCTCGGCATCGTCATCCTCGCTCTGCTCTTCGACGCCGCGTACGTGCTGCTCGGGCGACTGACCATTCCCAGGGGGATCCGTGCCTGAGACCGACACCGGGGCGGCCGGGACACCCGCCGCCGCCTCCGGTGCCACCATCCAGCTGGAGGACCTGACCAAGCGCTACCCGGGCAATCCGAGCCCGGCCGTGGACAACGTCTCGATGGACATCAAGGCCGGCGAGACGGTGATCTTCGTCGGGCCGTCCGGCTGCGGGAAGTCCACCACCCTGAAGATGATCAACCGGCTGATCGAGCCGACGTCCGGCCGGATCAGGATCAACGACGAGGACGTCACCGACATCGACCCGGTGAAGCTGCGCCGCAAGGTCGGGTACGCGATCCAGTCGTCCGGGCTGTTCCCGCACATGACGGTCGCCGAGAACATCGCTCTCGTACCGAGGATGGTCGGCTGGTCGAAGTCGAGGGTGAAGGACCGGGTCGAGGAGATGCTCGATCTGGTCGGTCTCGACCCGAGGGAGTTCCACGGGCGCTATCCGCGGCAGCTGTCCGGCGGTCAGCAGCAGCGGGTGGGCGTGGCGCGGGCGCTGGCTGCCGACCCGCCGGTGCTGCTGATGGACGAGCCGTTCGGCGCCGTCGACCCGATCACCCGCGACCACCTCCAGGACGAGCTGATCCGGCTGCAGCACGAGCTGCACAAGACGATCGTGTTCGTCACCCACGACTTCGACGAGGCGATCAAGCTGGGCGACCGGATCGCCGTGCTGCGGGAGCGATCGCACATCGCGCAGTTCGACACCCCTGAGGCGATCCTCACCAACCCGGCGGACGATTTCGTCTCCGGATTCGTCGGCGCGGGCGCGGCGCTGAAGCGGCTCAACCTGACCCGGGTACGGGATGTGGGGATCGCCGAGTTCCCCACGGTGACGGTCGACGACCCGCTCCAGTCGATCTTCAACAAGCTGCGCAGCGGCCCGCACAACGAGCTCCTGATGCTGGACCGCAGGAACCGCCCGTACAAGTGGCTGAGGCGCGGCGACCTGATGCGGGCCCGGGGCTCGCTGGCACGCGCCGGCCAACTGGTCCACGACACGGTGACCCTGGACGCCACACTGCACGACGCGCTGGAGGCCGTACTGCTCGACAGCGGAGGACGGGTCGCGGCGACGGGGCGGCGCGGCGAGTTCATCGGGGTCGTCGACATGGAGACCTTGATGAACTCCGTTCATGAGCTCCTGGAGGCCGACCGGCTCACCGCCATCGAGCACCAGCACGATCTGGAGGAGCTGCGCGCCCATCAGACCGAGCAGGAGCTGGAGGGCGGTGCGGGCGCATGAATCCCCACGACATGAACCCCCACCGGTCGGTGCCGCCGGGGCCCGGGGAACGCCCGTCGTCGTCCCCGCTGCCGGGCGAGCACGACGTCCAGGACGTCTTCCGCGACGAGGAGGAGGAACCCGCGCCGCCGCCCGCCGCGCCGCGGCGCCGGATCACCTGGCGCAAGCTGGTGCTGATGCCGGCCGCCCTGGCGGTCGTCCTCGCCCTCACCTATCTGTGGATCACCAACGTCCACCTCGACTCGATCGCCAAGAACTCGCTGACCGGCGGCAATGTGCAGCTGCGCTGGTGGCAGCACGTCAAGCTGACCGCGATCTCCACCTTCTGGGTGCTGATCATCGCCGTTCCGCTCGGGATCGCGCTGACCCGGCGCAGGCTGCGCCGGGGCGCCCCGCTGGTCACGGCCCTCGCCAACATCGGCCAGGCGACCCCGGCGATCGGCCTGCTGGCACTGCTGGTGATCTGGCTGGGCATCGGCCCGTCAACCGCGATCATCGGCATGGTGATCTACGCCGTGCTGCCGGTGTTCTCCAACACCGTGGCCGGTCTCAGGGCGATCGAGCCGAATCTGGTCGAGGCCTCGCGCGGCATCGGCATGTCGGCGATGGGGACGCTGACGAAGGTCGAACTGCCGCTCGCCGTACCGCTGATCCTGGCGGGGGTACGGACGGCGCTGGTCCTCAATGTCGGCACGGCGACGCTGGCGACGTTCGTCGGGGGCGGCGGGCTGGGGGACCTGATCACGTCGGGCATCCAGACGCAGCGGATGCCGGTACTGGTGCTCGGTTCCGTGCTGACGGTGGTGCTGGCGTTGCTGGTGGACTGGCTGGCCTCCCTGGTCGAGGTGGCGTTGACGCCGCGCGGGCTGGAGGTGGGGGCGTGAGCACGGGGAGGGGAGCGGCACGGAGGCTCAGGGCGGCCGGTCTCCTCGGGACCCTGATGCTGCTCTGGGTGACGCTCGCCGGGTGCGGGCTGAAGAGCGGTTCGCCGATGGTCGACGACGTGGTGCCGGGCTCGGTCGGCCGGGGGCAGCCACTGCACGGTGCCTCGCTGACCGTCACCTCGAAGAACTTCAGCGAGAACATCGTCCTCGGCCAGATGATCGGCCTGGTGTTCAAGGCCGCCGGTGCCGAGGTCCTCGACCGGACGAACCTGCCGGGTTCGATCAGCGCGCGCGAGGCCATCATCAAGGGCGGCGCCGACGCGATGTACGAGTACACGGGCACTGCCTGGATCACGTACCTCGGCCATGCGAAGCCGATCGCCAACCCGCTGATGCAGTGGGAGGCGGTCCGGGACGAGGACCGGAAGAACGGGGTGACCTGGCTGCCGCAGTCCACCCTCAACAACACCTACGCGCTGGCCATCAGCAAGAAGAACAACGCGGAGTACCACCTGAGGACGCTCTCCGACGTCGCCGCGCTGGCGAAGATGGACCCGGCGGCGGTGACGATCTGCGTGGAGAACGAGTTCGCCTCGCGCGACGACGGACTGCCGGGAATGGAGAAGGCCTACGGGATGTCGATCCCGGCCTCCAACATCAGGAAGATGGACGCAGGGATCATCTACACCCAGGTCTCGAAGTCCAACTCCTGCCTGCTGGGCGAGGTGTTCACCACGGACGGCCGGATCAAGGCGATGAACCTCGACGTCCTCGTGGACGACAAGCACTTCTTCCCCAACTACAACGCCGCGCCCGTCGTCCACACCGCGACCTTCGACAAGTACCCGGAGATCGCCGATCTGTTGGACCCGGTCAGCAGGCGGCTGACGACCGAGGTCGCGCAGCGGCTGAACGCGAAGGTGGATGTGGACGGGGAGGACCCGCACGAGGTGGCGAAGGACTGGCTGATCGCGGAGGGGTTCATCAAGAAGGGGTAGCGGGCAGCCGGGGCCGAGGTCTCCCGGAGTTACAAAGAACATGTTGCAAAGAGGTGTTGCAAAGGAACCTTTGTAAGTCTACAGTCGAGGCATGGCAGCGAACGAAGCCGACGGCGAGAAGCCGCTCGACCCAAACATCCTCCGTGTCGACGTCCGCACCCTGCGCGTGCTGGCACACCCGCTCCGGCTCCGACTCCTGAACGCCCTCCGGGAGTTCGGCCCCGCGACCGCGTCGAAGCTCGGCGACCGGCTCGGCGAGTCCAGCGGCGCCACCAGCTACCACCTGCGGCAACTGGCCGCGCACGGCTTCGTCGAGGACGACCCGGCGCTCGGCAAGGGACGCGAGCGATGGTGGCGTGCCGTGCACAAGGGCACCGCATTCGACCGCAGTGCGGATTACCTCCGCGACCCCGACCCGGAGGTGCGCGGCGCCATCGGAGTCGTCCTGCACGAGATCGCCACCACGCACACCCAGGAGCTCAACACCTGGCTCGGCACCATGCACGAATGGCCCGAGGAGTGGCTGCGCGGCTTCGACGTCAGCGACTTCAAGGTGCGACTCACCCCGGAGCTCTCCCTGGAGCTGGCCAAGAAGATCCACGACCTGATCGACAGCTACCGGGACCGGGTCCCCGAAGGCACCGAAGGTTCGGCCGTCGTCCGCACCCACCTGCACATGTTCCCGCGCCCCACCGACTGAGAGGACACCACCATGCACCCCGACACGCACCTGATGCTGCAGCACCTTCACGGCGCCGAACTGCGTCGGCAGGCCGACGAGTTCCGCATGTCGCTCACGGCCCGGGCGCCGCGGGCACCGCACCGGACCCTGCGGGCACAGCTGGGCTGGGGACTGGTCGAGCTGGGCCTGCGCGTCCTGTCGGACCGGCGCGCCCTCTCCGCGCCCTCCCCCCGCGCGGTTTAGCCATGGACGGGGGGAACCGCAAGCCGCTCGCCGCGCTTCTCGCGGCCAACTGCATATCCACCGCGGGCACTTCGCTCACCCTGATCGGGGTCCCGTGGTTCGTCCTGCAGACCACGGGCAGCGCCGGCCGGGCCGGCGTCGTCGCCTTCTGCGCCACACTGCCGATCATCATCTCCGCGGTCGTCGGCGGGCCCGTCATCGACCGGATCGGACGGCGGCGGATCTCCGTCGCCTCCGACACCGTCTGCGCACTCGCCATCGCCACCATTCCGCTGCTCCACTACGCCGGGGCGCTCGAATTCTGGATGCTCTGCGCCCTGATGGCACTGAACGGGCTCGTCCACACCCCCGGCAACACCGCGCGCTACGTCCTGCTGCCGGACCTCGCCGAACATGCCGGGACCACGGTCACCCGCGCCGCCAGCCTCTTCGACGCCACCTCGCGCGGCGCCAGGATGACCGGCGCGGCACTGGCCGGGGTGCTGATCGCGCTCGTCGGCGCGGAGACCGTGCTGCTGCTGGACGCGGCGACCTTCGGCGCGTCCGCGCTGCTCATCGCGGCAGGCGTACGAGGGGTACGGGCGGCCGAGCCGCGAAAAGCGGCGGCACCGACCTCACTGCGCACGTACAGCCGCGAACTGCGCGAGGGATACGCCTACTTGTTCTCCAACCGGCTGCTGTTGGCCGTCGTGGTGATGGTGCTCTTCATGAACGGCACCGATCAGGGCTGGAACGCCGTGCTGCTCCCGGTGCACGCCGAGCGCGAACTGGGCGGCGCACCCCAACTCGGCCTGCTCACCGCACTGTTCGGGGCGGGCGGGCTGACGGGCGCGCTGGTGTACGGGGCGGTGGGACACCGGTTCTCCCGGCGTGCGGTGTTCACGGTGTGCGTGGTGCTGTGCGGGGGACCGAGGTTCGTGGTTGCCGCGCTGACGGACACGACGCTGCCGCTCGCGGTGACGATGCTGCTGGGTGGCCTCGCGGGCGGGGTCCTGAACCCGATCCTGACGACGATCACGTACGAACGCGTACCGCAGCAGCTGCGCAGCCGGGTTTCCGGGGCGCTCACCGCGGGCTGCGAACTGGCGATGCCGGTGGGCGGGCTGCTGGCGGGGCTGCTGGTGGAGAGCATCGGGGCGGACGGTGCGCTCCTTGCGCTGGGCGCGGTCTACACGCTCGCGACGGTGAGCCCGATGATCTTCCCCGCGTGGCGCACGATGGACGACCGGCCGTCCGCGCAGGAGCCTGCGGAGGCGAAGGCCGGCGCCGCCCGTCCGGCATGATCCGGACGAGAGGCCCCGGGGCGTGCGCGAATCGCCCCGTGTCAGCAACTCGGAACCTTGGCCCCCTTGTCGAGGGCCGTGAGCGAGGACACCGCGCTCTTCAGTGTGGTGACCGGGATCAGCTTGAGCCCCTTGGGGAGTTCGGCGCCCGCCGCCTTGCACTCGGCCTTCGGTACGAGGAAGACAGTGGCGCCGTCGCGCCGGGCGGCCTGGGTCTTCAGCGATACGCCGCCGACCGCGCCGACCGTACCGTCCGCCTCGATCGTGCCGGTGCCGGCAACGGTGCGGCCACCGGTGAGATCACCGCCGGAGCCGTTGCCGTCGAGCTTGTCGACGATGCCGAGAGCGAAGAAGAGACCGGCACTGGGCCCGCCCACATCGGCGAGGTGCAGGGTCACGTCCACCGATCCGGGCGCCTTGCCGAGGTACCGCAGGGCCGCGTCCACGGCTGAGTTCTGCGACTTCTTCATGTCCTCGAGGTTGTGCTTCTCGATCTCCTTCTCGGAGCCGCCGGTCGGGTAGACCGATTCACGGGGCAGGACCGCCCGGTCGGTCCGGAACCAGCCGTCGATCACGTCGCCGATCCCGACGTCGGCGGTCGGCCCGGTCGCGATGATGGTCGTCATCCGCAGCTGGCCGCTGGTGGCGCGGGTCGGCGTGCCCTTGATCCTGATCACGGGAGTGCCGTGGACGTCCCCGAGTACGTTCGCGGTCGTGCCCGGCTGCGCCACGGTGAACGGCAGCGGCGCGAAGGCGGCGACGCCGAAGAGGGCTACGACGGGCAGGGCGCACAGGGCGAGGGCGCGGGGGCGCGAGAGGCGAGTGAGCACCTGTCCAATCTAACCTGGCCGGGTTCATCCGCCCGGCCGGTCCGCGGAGGGACCGGCCCGTCCGGCGGCGGAGGACAAAGCGGTCACCGGACGCCCCTGGTACTACCGCAACGCGTCCGCGACCTCGCGCGCCGCGTCGACGACTCGCGGTCCGACCCGTTCCGGTACGGCGTCCGCCAGCATCACCACGCCCACGCTGCCCTCCACGCCCGTGACCCCCATCAGAGCCGCCGCCGCGCCGCTCGCGCCCGCTTCCAGCTCGCCGTGTGTGAGCGTGAACGCGGTCTCGGACACCGGCTTCGCCCGTGCGGCCAGGATCGCCCGGCCCGCGGCGCCCTTGTCGAGCGGATGACGGAAGCCGGCCCGGTAGGCCACGTGATAGTCGGTCCAGGTCGGTTCGACGACGGCAACCGCCAGCGCATCGCTGCCGTCGACCAGCGTCAGGTGGGCGGTGGCTCCGATGTCCTCGGCCAGGGACCGCAGCGCGGGCAGCGCAGCCTCCCGTACCAGCGGATGCACCTGGCGGCCCAGGCGCAGCACGCCGAGTCCCACCCTGGCCCGACCACCCAGATCACGGCGTACCAGGGCGTGTTGTTCCAGCGTGGCCAGCAGACGGTAGACGACGGTGCGGTTGACGCCGAGTTTGTTGGACAACTCGGTGACGGTCAGCCCGTGGTCGGTGTCGGCGAGCAGCTTGAGGACGCGTAGTCCCCGGTCGAGCGTCTGGGAGGTCTCCGCGGTCACGACGCCCTCTCCTCTTCGGTGAGTGGCGGCACCCTCACGGAGGTTGCGTCGCCGGTCCCAGCGGCGACGCACGGAGAGGCCGCCGGCGGCCAAGGCACCGGCTGCGCTCCGCGGCGGCACTGCCACGGGGCGTTCACTTTTTTGGGGACAGTAGCGAGCCAGTCCGCTCAGCGGAAGACCTCGTCCAGAATCCGGGCGCACGCGGAGCTGTGGCTGTGCCGCGGGAGCATAAGCGCCGGTCAGCGCGGCGCCGGCGGGATCCGGAACATCTACGCGCGTTCAGGTCGGCCGACTCCGTTGCGACACTCAGTGCACAGAAGTGAACCATCGTTAACTCACGGTGAACGAATGTCGCATAATTTTTCCGTCGATCAGGACCTCGCAGGCCCGTGGCGCCTTCGTGGCCGGTTCCCGGACGGTGATGTCGAGGGCGAACGCGGCGTCCTGGACGGTGAATGCGGCGGTCGCGGCCCGCGGTCGACGAGGCCTCCTCGACCCGGATCGCGACGGCGACGGTCCGCACGGACGACACCGGCCCGGCACGAGGATTTCTGTCCCCGTACCGGGCCGGCACCTGACACGAGCGGACTCACCTCATCCGGGTGGCCCACTCCTGCACCTTCTTGATCCGCTGCTGGATCTGCCCCGCCGTCGCCTCCGCGCTCGGCGGCCCTCCACAGACCCGCCGCAGCTCGGTGTGGATCACCCCGTGCGGCTTGCCGCTCTGGTGCGTGTACGCCGACACCATCGTGTTGAGCTGCTTGCGCAGCCCCAGCAGCTGCTTGTGCGTGACCACCGGCCGGGCCTCCGCCGGCTTCTCCAGCAGATCGGCCTCCCCGGCCGGCTTCTGCCTGCTGTGCGCGATCTGCCGGGTCTGCCGCTTCTGCAGCAGCAACTGCACCTGGTCGGGTTCGAGCAGCCCGGGAATCCCCAGGTAGTCCTGCTCCTCCTCGCTGCCCGGGTGCGCCTGCATGCCGAACTCGGCGCCGTCGTACAGCACCCGGTCGAAGACCGCGTCGGACTCCAGCGCCTCGAACGGCAGCTGGTCCTCGGTCTCCTCGTCCTCCAGGCGTTCCGCGTCGGCGAGGAGCTTGTCCTCCTCGGAGAACGGGTTCTCCTCGTCACTGCCCTTCTTGGGCTTGTCGAGGACGTGGTCCCGCTCGACCTCCATCTCGTTCGCGAAGTCGAGGAGCATCGGAATGGTCGGTACGAAGACGGAAGCGGTCTCGCCACGCCGGCGCGATCGCACGAAGCGTCCGACGGCCTGGGCGAAGAAGAGCGGGGTCGAGATGGTGGTGGCGTACACACCGACCGCGAGACGCGGCACGTCGACGCCCTCCGACACCATCCGGACCGCGACCATCCACCGCGAGTCGTCCTCGCTGAACTTGTCGATCTTCTTCGATGCGGCCTTCTCGTCGGAGAGGACCACGGTCGCCTTCTCGCCGGTGACCTTCTTGAGGATCTTGGCGTACTCGCGCGCGGACTCCTGGTCGGTGGCGATCACGAGTCCGCCCGCGTCCGGAATGCCCTTGCGCACTTCGGTCAGCCGCTTGTCGGCGGCCGCGAGGACGTTCGGGATCCAGTCGCCGGTGGGCGACAGCGCGGTCCGCCAGGCCTGCCCGATGGCGTCCTTGGTCATCGGCTCGCCGAGCCGGGCGGCGATCTCGTCACCGGCCTTGGTCCGCCAGCGCATGTTGCCGCTGTAGCTGAGGAAGATCACGGGGCGGACGACGCCGTCGGCGAGCGCGTTCCCGTAGCCGTAGGTGTAGTCGGCCGAGGAACGCCGGATCCCGTCGTTCCCCTCCTCGTACGCGACGAACGGAATCGGGTTGGTGTCGGACCGGAACGGCGTACCGGTCAGCGCGAGCCGCCGGGTCGCCGGGTCGAACGCCTCCTGGCACGCCTCACCCCAGGACTTCGAGTCACCGGCGTGGTGGATCTCGTCCAGGATCACGAGAGTCTTGCGCTGCTCGCACCGGTTGCGGTGCAGCATCGGGCGGACACCGACACCGGCGTACGTGACCGCGACCCCGTGGTACTCCTTGCTCACAGGTCCGGCGCTGTACTCGGGGTCGAGCTTGATCCCTATCCGGGCGGCCGCCTCCGCCCACTGCTTCTTCAGGTGCTCGGTCGGCGCGACGACGGTGATCTGCTGCACGACGTGGTGGTGCAGCAGCCACGACGCGAGGGTCAGCGCGAAGGTGGTCTTCCCTGCGCCGGGCGTGGCGACCGCGAGGAAGTCACGCGGCTGCTCCTGGATGTACTTCTCCATGGCGCCCTGCTGCCAGGCTCGCAGCTTGCCGGCCGTGCCCCAGGGGGCGCGGCCGGGATAGGCGGGTGAGAGGTGGTGGGAGGCGGTAGTAGTCACGGTCTCCGGTTCGGGGCTCTCGGGTACGTGGGGCGCTGCCCGTACGGGCCGGGAGGGGCTCGTACGCGATACGACAACCGGGCCACCTTACCGGGGGCCCGAGCGGAACCCCGTACGAACGAGCCGTGGTTCGTCCCCGTTGAGACCCTCTTCACAGGGTGTGGCCACGCGGCGAATCGGGGCGGTTTCGCGGCGGGTCCGGGCATGCCGAGGGCGCCCCGGCACACGTCCGGCACGAACGTCCCGGCCTCGTCGGCATCGACGGCGGCGCCGACAAGCGCATCGTCCGGCACACGACCTGTGCGTTTCCGCACCCGACCACCGGCGCGCGGTTGCCTGCCGGGGACTCCGTCGGCGCCGCGGCCTTCTGCCGGACGTCCGGCAGAAGCGTCCTGGCCGAAAACGCCGGCAGGCGTGGCACCACGCGGTACTACGCCTTTTCCCGCACCCGGCCGGCGACCCACGCCCCCACCAGTGCCACCCCCGCCATCGGCAGGAACACCACCGCGAACGCCCCCGGATGCGCCCCCGCAGCACCCGCCTCCACCGAGTCGTGCACCGCCCCCACGGCGCCGCCGCCGAGCGCGGCGAAGGCCGCACCCCCGGCCGCCAGCAGCAGCACGTTCGAGAGCCCGTCGGAGATCTGGAGCGCTGCGGAGTTGGCCCCCGCCTCCTCGGGCGGCGACAGCTTCAGCAGCAGCACGCTCGTCGAAGCGATCACCATGCCCATGCCGAAGCACCCGACGGCCCAGGCGACCGCCACCGTCCACACCGGAACCCCCGCGATCAGCACCGACGGCGCGCCCGCGATCGCCGCGACGACCAGCACCATGCCGCCCACCATCAGCCGCTCCCGGTACGGCTCCAGGCGCGGCCGGGCCTGCACGTACGAGCCGAGCGCCCAGGTCCCGCCCCCGGCGGCGAGCGACAGCCCGGCCATCGTCGGGGACTGCCCGCGCTGCGTCACCAGCATCAGCGGCACGAAGGACTCGGCCGCGATGAACGACCCGGCGGCGATCCCGCGCAGCAGCACCACCGACGGCAGCCCGCGCGCCGCGCGCCCGGTGCCGACGGGCAGGAGCCCCCGTACGGCGGGAACGAGCAGAGCGACACCCGCGGCGGCCGGAATCAGCGCAAACCAGTTCCGCTCCTGCCCCGCGTACTGCAGCAGACCGGCCCCCACCGAAATGGCGAGCGCCAGAACGATGCGCCGGCGGTCGTACGGTTCGACGGGCGCCGACGGATCAGCGGGCCCGGACGCCATGCGTCGGATCGCGGGCAGCGCGAGGGCCAGCGGGAAGACCACCAGAACCGGAATCCCGACGAAGACCCAGCGCCAGCCCAGATGCTCGGTCACGCTGCCGGAGGCGAGCGGCCCGACGACGGACGGAACGACCCAGCTCGCGGCGAAAGCGGCCATGATCGCCGGCCGGATCCGCTCCGGATAGGCCCGGCTGACCACCACGTACAACGCCACGATCACCAGCCCGCCACCGAGCCCCTGCACGGCCCGCCCGGCGATGAACATCCACATGCCGGCCGCCGTCCCCGACAGCAGCAGACCGGCGCCGAAGGCACCGATCCCGGTGGCGAGCGGCGTCAGCGGCCCGCGCCGGTCCGCCCACTGCCCGGAGAGCACCATGGCGAAGAGGCTGGTGGTGAAGTACGCGGAGAACGCGAACGCGTAGAGCGGAATGCCGTGCAGCTCCCGGGCGGCGACCGGCATCGCGGTCCCGACGGCGGTCGCCTCGAAGGCGATCAGGAAGACGACGGAGACAATGCCGATGCTGAGCGCCCGATAGGTCCGGCCCAGCACCCCTTCGGACTCGGCGACGACGGGAGCGTCCACAGCACGGGGCGAGACATCGGCGTCACGCGGTTCGAGGGCGGTCATGAAGCCAAGAGTAAGGGTCAAGATCCGCTTTCGGCCCTGTCGTGAGGCGGTCGCGCACTCGTCCCTTGGTCGTAGGACCGGGCGCCGAGCATGAACGCGGTATGGCAGTCGCATTGCAGCGCGGCCCGCACCCTTGAGCCCGTCTCCCGTGGCCCCTACGGTCGACACATCAGCACGAAGCACCCGCACACGGCCGTGTGCCCGAGTGGTTCAGGGGCTCGACTGCAACTCGAGTTACACCGGTTCGAATCCGGTCACGGCCTCGCAGACGAAGCCGCCCGCCCCGGGGAAGTTCCGGGG
>NZ_JBHVEE010000117.1:0-30921 GCF_042802415.1 Streptomyces sp. NPDC057486
GGCTTGTTTCCAAGCCCGTCCGGCGATCGAGGACAGGGGCTCTCAGCCCTGCCAGGAGTGCGGGGCCCGGAAGCCCGGGGTGCGCTCCAGACGGCGCCAGCCCGCGGAGGTACGGCCCCTGTGGGCCGGGGCGGCGGACGTGGCCGCGGCGCGGGCGAGCAGGACCGCGGTTATGGCGGCCAGCTCCTCGGGGTCGGCAAGACCCTTCTCGACGCGCAGCACGGACTCGGCAGGAACAGCGCTCATGGTGGTGTCTCCGTCTTTCGGCAGTATGTGGCGGACTGTGCGGGATGGTGCGGCAGCCGCGGTTACTGCGGGGGGTTCCCGTGCTTGCGGGACGGCAGATCGGCGTGCTTGGACCGGAGCATCGCGAGCGAGGCGATCAGTACCTCGCGGGTCTCGGCAGGGTCGATGACGTCGTCGACCAGGCCGCGCTCGGCGGCGTAGTACGGATGCATCAGTTCGGACTTGTATTCCTTGACCATGCGGATCCGCATGGCCTCCGGGTCCTCGGCGTCGGCGATCTGCCGACGGAAGATGACGTTGGCGGCACCTTCGGCGCCCATCACGGCGATCTCGTTGGTGGGCCAGGCGTAGGTCAGGTCCGCCCCGATGGACTGGCTGTCCATCACGATGTACGCACCGCCGTAGGCCTTGCGCAGGATCAACGAGATCCTCGGCACCGTGGCGTTGCAGTACGCGTAGAGCAGCTTCGCACCGTGCCGAATGATTCCACCGTGCTCCTGATCGACGCCGGGCAGGAAGCCGGGTACGTCCAAAAGAGTGATGATGGGAATGTTGAATGCATCACACATCTGAACGAAGCGGGCCGCCTTCTCCGACGCCTCGATGTCCAGGACACCCGCGAGGGACTGCGGCTGGTTGGCCACGATGCCGACGACCTGGCCGTCGAGCCGGGCCAGGGCGCAGATGATGTTGCGGGCCCAGCGCTCGTGGATCTCCAGGTAGTCGCCGTCGTCGACGAGCTCCTCGATGACCTTGTGCATGTCGTACGGGCGGTTGCCGTCGGCCGGCACGAGGTCGAGCAGGACGTCGCCGCGCCGGTCGGCCGGGTCGTCGCTCGCCACGGTGGGCGGGTTCTCCCGGTTGTTGGACGGGAGCATCGACAGCAGGTACCGCACCTCGGCGATACAGGTCTCCTCGTCGTCGTACGCGAAGTGCGCGACGCCCGAGGTCTCGGCGTGCACATCGGCGCCGCCCAGACCGTTCTGCGAGATCTCCTCACCGGTGACCGCCTTCACGACGTCCGGTCCGGTGATGAACATCTGGGAGGTCTCGCGGACCATGAAGACGAAGTCGGTGAGGGCGGGGCTGTAGGCCGCGCCGCCCGCGCACGGGCCGAGCATCACGGAGATCTGCGGGATGACGCCGGAGGCGCGCGTGTTGCGCTGGAAGATGCCGCCGTAGCCGGCGAGCGCGCTGACGCCCTCCTGGATACGGGCGCCGGCGCCGTCGTTCAGCGAGACCAGCGGGGCGCCCGCCGAGATCGCCATGTCCATGATCTTGTGGATCTTGGTGGCGTGGGCCTCGCCCAGTGCGCCGCCGAAGATCCGGAAATCGTGTGCGTAGACGAAGACCGTGCGGCCCTCGACCGTGCCCCAGCCGGTGATGACACCGTCGGTGTACGGCTTCTTCTCCTCCAGGCCGAACCCGGTCGCCCGGTGGCGGCGCAGCTGCTCGACCTCCTTGAACGAATCCGGGTCCAGGAGCAGCTCGATGCGCTCACGCGCCGTCAGCTTGCCCTTGGCGTGCTGGGCCTCGGTCGCCCGGTCGCTCGGTCCGCGCCGGGCCTGCTCGCGCAGCGCCAGCAGTTCGGCCACCCGGCCACGGGTGTCACTCGGCTCGCCCGGGGTTTCGTCCACAACGGTCATGTATCGACCCTACGAACCCGACCAAGAAAATCCTGCCGTCGACTCCGTACAGTCTCCTGACCCGTTTCCTGGTGGAGCCGAACAGAACCCCTGCCCCATGCAGGCAAACCACCAGGGGAATGCGGTCCCGCTTTGTAGGAGCTCCACAAAGCGGGACTGTGGTGTACGGCACAATCCCGTCACCCCGGGCGTGTGGGCCGTTTGTGCGTACCGCACGCAGGAGAGGCGGTCCGGACCCGTCGGCCCAGGGCCTTCCGGGCCATTCCTCCTTCGGATCGGGCTGGATCAGGGAGCCCGGCGGGATCCGGAGGAAAAGCCCTGGTGCTGCGACCGGAAAGGTTTGCCGGGAAGCTCGCGGCGTCCGGTGCGGTGCATCGCAAGGCGGAGGATCGCCCTCGTACCGGACGTACTCGGGCGATGCGACAACGCAGCGAGGTGCCGTGCCGGGCGTCGCGAGCCGGTGAACCTTTCCGGTCGCAGCACTAGCGGACCTCACAGCGCAGGCTAGCGCCTGCCCTACCCGGTGTGACCCGCAGGACCAGGCGGCGGCCGGTGGCGCGCACCTCGATCCCCGGGTCGGCCGAGACGACCTCGCGCACCGGACGCTCCCACACCACGTCCACCGGCGTCCCACTCCGGTCGGGTCCGCTCACGCACACCGTCGTCGAGTGACGCCGCTCCCGTACGAGCACGCTCGCCGGGGCCGTGACGGAGAGCGGGCCCGCCGCGCCCGGCTGCCAGAAGTTGGCGGCGGTCAGCCCCAGCGAACGGACGGCGACACCCTGCCGGTCCGCGGTGTTGGCCAGGACGGTCAGCCACTGCCGGTCCGCCGCGCGGGCGGCGAGCGTGCGGCGGGAGGCGCCCGGCATCAGCAGATAGAGGTACGTGGCGTCGGTGGGGTCGGTGCCGTGGTCGAGCCAGAGGGTCTGCCAGTGGCGGGTCCGCTGCTCGGTGGAACTCGTGGTGTTGATGTCGGACCAGGCTCCGGTCCTGGCCTCCCGCAGCGTCCGCAGGGCGGCGCCGCCGGGCAGCACCCATCCGCCGTGGCCGTCGAGGTGCGCCCAGCGCGGACGGTCCCCGCCGTCGAGGGTGAACGCGGCGGAGGGTTCCGGACCGAGGTTGCGGTTGTCGACGATCGTCTCGACCGGGACCCCGTCGGCGGCGCTGATACCGGCGCCGAGACAGATGATCGTATCGGCGGCGCAGAACCAGGACTTGCGGGCCTGCAGGGTGGATCCCAGGCCCTTGACGTGCTGTCCGACGGCGGCGAACTCACCGTCGTGCGTGCCGCCGACCCACTGGACGGCGGGCCGTGGTTCGCCCCATTCGCCGCCCGCGCGGTCGGCGAGGCGCTTGGTCGAGACGGTGGTGCCGGGCAGGCGGTACCAGTCGACGGTCGGCCAGAACCAGTCGGTGTACTGGTCGCCTCCCGAACGCCCCTGCCACCAGTAGAGCATCCCGGCCCCGGTGTGCCAGCCGCGCGGGTTCTCCCCGTTGCCGCATTCGTACGAGCTGATCCGCTCCGATGCCATGGAGAGGTTGGCGACCCAGCCGGGGCGACGGTGCACGGCCCGGTCCATGGCGGTGAAGAGCGTGTGCCCGACGGGTTCGGGGGCGGCGGGGACGGTGTCGGCGGCGACGGCTGCCAGCCGGGACAGATCGGCGACGCCGAACTGCGGCGCGGTGAGGATCGGGGTGACGGTGTCCCGTTCGATCCACCCCTTCACCATGGCGTTCCACCGGTCGCGCTCGGCGGCCGAGGCGCCACCGGCGAGGAGCGCGATGGCGGCGATCAGCCCCTGCCCGTGGAAATGGTCGCTCCGCATGACCTTGCGCTCGTCGCTCTTGAGCAGCCCCCGGCTGATGGCCCGGCCGTTGACGCTGTCCATCATCAGACCGTCGTGGATGAGCGGCGCGTAGGCGTGCTCGACACTGTCGAGGATGATCTGCCGGTTGGGGTCGGTGACGGCCCAGCTGGACCCGGCGAGCAGCGCGAAGAGCCGGCCGAGGCCGTCGAGCATGACCTGCCCGTACGTTCCCGAGTAGGCGACCCAGGTGTGCTGGACGAACGACCCGTCGGCGTAGAGGCCGTCCCCCTTCGTCACGTACGGGAAGACGGGCGAGAGGGCGTCGCGGGCCAGGGCGGTCTTCACGGGGTCGCGGCCGAGGATGCCGCGCAGGGCGACGGAACGGCAGAGGTCGACGCGGTTGGCGCCGGTGGACGTGCCGCTGTAGTCCCCGAGCATGGCGTCGGGGATGAAGTGGTCCACCGCGGCGCAGGCGGCCTGCCGCTGTTCCTCGGTGAGGTGGTCGTGGAGGACGGCGACGATGTCCATGAGGAGGCGCGGGCTGCCGATCTGCCATTCCCACCAGTTGCCGTACCGGGTGGTGGCGGGGTTGTAGATCGTCGCGGCGAGGTGGTCGAGGCCTCGGACGATGTCGGCGAGGAGCGCGGTGTCACCGGTGTGGCCGGTGCCCTGCTGGGCGTAGGCCTGGGTCATCGTCCACAGGCGGCTGTAGCTCGCGGTGATGCCGGTCGGCGGGTCGAAGGGGCGGTCGGCCCAGAGGGAGGCCGCGGCGGGGGCCATGGTGGCGCGGAACCCCGCGGCGAGTCCACCGGTCTCGGCGAGCCGAGAGGCGTAGGGCTCGGCGGCGGCGTCGTATCCGGTGCCGAGGGCGAGGTCGACCCAGCGCAGCCGGAGGGTGTCGAACTCGTCGGCGGGTGCGGCAGCGTGGGCCTGTCCGGGGAGGGCCAGGCCGAGTGCGGTGGCGGTACTGGTGGCCAGAAAGACACGGCGGGACCAGGCGGGCAGGAGTGACACAGCAAGACCTCCGGAACCTCAGTGGTGTGGACCGGGCGCCCGCCGGTTTAGCACGCGCCCGTGGGAACGGGAAGGGGGCGGGGCCGAAACCGGCCCCGCCCCCCTCACCGCTCATTGCTCACCGGTCGCCCGGTCAGCTCCCGCAGTGGAACCGCGCGTTGCCCCAGTCCGCGTGGTCGTTTCCGTTGCCGTCGCCGCCGTCCCCGACGACCAGCTCGACGTACTTCGCTCCGGTGACGTCCGCCGTGAGCGACCAGGCGGTGTCGGCCGCCCTCAGCACCGGTGACTTCACCTTCTCCGTGCCGTCGGCCGTGACGCTGAACTGCACGCTGCCCGCGCTCTTCTGGACATCGTCCACGCCGACCTCGGCGGTGAACGAGGTGCACTGGCCGCCCAGGTAGTAGCGGATCTTCGCGGGGGCGTGGCTGCCCAGGCCCTTGGCGTAGACGGTGCCACCGATCGTCAGCGGGGAACCGTCGCCGGCACCCGTCTCACCGTTGGAGATGTCACGCTCGACCGGTCCCCAGCCGTTGCTGGCAGCGGTCCAGTCCAGGTCGCTGGCCCAGCTGTCCGTAGTGGGCGGCGGCGGCAGTGTCCGTACGGACGTCTGCGCGCCGAGGGTCCGCTTCGCGCCGCCGACCGTGTAGGACACCTCGGAACTCAGGTTGTACGTCTGGTACTTGGCGTCCACCGGCGGAGTGACCCGCCAGCCGGCGGTGGCCTTGGCGCCCGCCGCGACCGAGTCGAAGGTGACCGCGCCCACGGGCTCCGCCTTCCAGCCGTCCGGGACGGTGAGGCCCACCGAGACGCCGGTGACCGCCGTCGCCTCGTAGTTGGTGAAGCTCGCCTCGACGAGGCCTGCGACGCCCGGCTCCAGGGTCTCCGCGGCCGGGTCGACGCTGAGCGTTCCGCAGGCGGCCATCTCACCGGCCGGGGCGGCGCCGAGGTCGGTCACGGTGAACCCGTCCAGGACGAAGTCGGCACCGTCGGGTGCGTCGCCACGCTTGCGCAGCCCGGTCCAGGTGTCGCCGCAGCCCGCCGTGACGGTCTCGGAGAAGTGTCCCGTGGTGCGCTGCTGACCGATCGCCGTGGTGCGGGTCTCGACCGAGTCCGGGGTGCCGTCGGCCGCGATCCGGTCGTACCCGTCGACCCACTCGTAGGCGCCGGCGTGGCTGGACTGGTAGTCGTACTCGACCTTGTAGCGGTGGCCGTCGGCCATCGGCACGGTCCAGGGCGCGGTCCGGTAGACGAGCCCGCCGTTCTCCTCGTGTGCCTTGAGAGACTCCTTGCCGCCGATGACGTCGTCGACGAGCTTCCCGTTCCAGCCGGCCTGGGTGTACGGGGCGTGCAGCTGGGAGATGACGGTGCGGGGGTCGGTGGAACCGCCCGCGTCGCCCTTGAGGAAGGGGCCCCAGCCCTGGTCGACGTCCTCGAAGTCCTCGTGGACGACGGTGTTCTCCTTCGTCGCCGGGGCGTTGGCGACGATACGTACGTCATCGGCCCGCACGCTCGCCGTGCTGCCCCCGGCCGCTTCGATACGGAAGGTGGTGCGGCCGCTCGCGGGCGCGGTGAAGTTCACCTTGGCGCGCTGGAAGTACGTGCCGTGCCAGTCGGACGCGGCGACGTAGTCCTTGGCCGTGGAGCGGTCCACGACGACGGACTTCCCGCCGGCCGAGAGTGTCGTGTGCCGGGTCTTTCCGGGCTGGACCTCGATGAGCGCGGACGCGGTGTAGCGCTTGCCGGGCGTGAGGCCGGAGATGCGCTGCGAGAGTGCCGCCGTGCCGGTGCCGGAGAGCTTGGCGCTGTTGCGGCCCCGGCCGTCGGTGTCGCGGGCGACGGTGCCGGTCTTCGACCAGGCGTCGAGCCTGTTGTCGTTGAAGCCGGGGTCGCCGACCGGGGTGCCCTCGCCCCACTTGGTGTCGGCGGCCTTCGGCGCCTCGTCCGGGTAGAGGACGTACGGCTGTCCGGCCTCGGCCGTCAGCGTGATCCTCCCGCCGACGGGCTTGACCGTGCCGGCCTTGACCCGGCCGTTGTCGGTGAGCCTGTAGACGGTGTACTCCCCCGTGGACGGCACGGCCCAGCTGCTCGTACCACCGGACTTGCTGTAGTGGTAGAGCTTCTTCCCGCCGTCCCACGGAAGCAGGTAGTCGGTGCCGCTCAGCACCTTGCGGCCGTGGTCGTAGAAGGTCCGCTTGCCGTCCTCGACGGTGCCCCGGACATCACCGGTGAAGGTGATGTCGTTGCCGTCCCAGCGGATGATCTTCTGGTGCTGGAGGTACTTGGCCGGCAGGTTGCGCTGCCAGATGTTGTCGTAGAAGGCGTTCCAGTCGGTCTCGCCGGTCCAGCCCTCGAATTCGCTGATGGCGGTCTGGCCGAGGACCGGGTTGTTGTTCCAGACGTCCTTCTCGCTGTTCCGGATGAACCGGATGATCTGCGAGTTGAGGCCCTTGTTGGCGGCGCCGCCGTAGTCGAGGTCGTTGGCCCAGTGGGACCAGAGCGTGCCGCGCTCGAACTTGTCGGACCACTCGCTGCCGACGTTCCAGCCCTGCTTCTGCAAGGTCTGGAGGGTCTTGTCGGCGATCCAGCCGTGCGTGTAGTAGACGTCGATGTAGAGGAAGCTCAGGTTGCGGTCGGTTTCGTCGCGCAGTTGCTGGAAGCGCTTGGCCAGGTCGCCGCTGTTGATGTCGCGGCGCTGGTCGATGTAGTAGCTCTGGCCGAGCCAGTTCCAGCCGGGCCTGGTCTTGTCGACGAGCTTCTCGTCGAAGGCGTTGGCCTCCGCGTACGCCTCGGTGGCGTTGACGTGGACGCCGAAGGTGGCGCCCCACTTCTTGCCGTCCTTGAGGAGCTCGTTGAGGTCCTTCAACCCGCCGGCGCGCTTGTTGTAGTTGCCGCCGTAGTCGGGGTGGGCGGAGTCGTGCCCCTCGGAGGCGTACCCCTTGAGGATCGCCCTCTGCCCGAGACCGTCCGTGGACAGCGAGACCCGCTTGACGTCGTCGAGGGTCCGCAGGAAGGGGTGGGTGGCCTGGCTGGCGAAGTTGAACGGAATGTGGGTGATGACCCGGTCCGCGGCGTCGTCGCCGCCGGGAGTGATCACGCCGATGGTGCGGAACGCGACCGCGCCGTCCTGCCAGTCGACGGTCTTGTCGCCGTTGGCGTCGGGCGTGACGACGACCTTGGCCCAGGGGAGGTTTTCCCCGCTCGCCGGCTCCGGTGCTCCGGCGCCGCGGTAGGTCCACTGCCCGGACCAGACACCGACCCGGACGCTGCCGTCGTCGGCCTTGCGTGCCTGGTGCCAGAACCGGGCGCCGTCGCCGCCGGTGGCGCCGGACGGCTTGTCGTACGAGGAGTTGGACTCGACGGCCGCCGCGAGCGAGCCGGTGTTGACGATCGCGTACGAGGCACCGACCGGCGCCTTGTCGGCGGCGGTGTCCGCGGTGACCTTGGCGAAGACGTCGGCGGTCCGCGTGGAGTTCGTGTCGAGCCGGGTGAACGCGGTGGCGGCGCCGGTGTCGGCGGAGCCGACGGAGACCAGGTCGTGGCCGGGGATGTCGATGGTGCCGACCCGGAACGCCTCGGTGTCGCGGACGGCCGTCACCTTGAAGGTGGTGGCGCGCCCGGAGACCGAGAGCGAGGCGTCGATCTCGACGCCGGGCAGATCGGGGAAGGTCAGCGTGTACCGGGCGGCCGTGTCGGTGACCTCGGGCGCGGCCTTGAGCTTCACGGCGTGCGCGGTGCCGTTGAGGGTGACCTCGGTGACCGGTTTCGTGGAGCCGGACAGCTGGTTGCCACTGGCCCGGTCGGTGTACGACAGGACGCGCGGGAAGTCGTCGGCGACAGCGACCGAGAGCTGCTGCGATCCGATGACGGCGGCGTCCGCGGGGACGGCCGTGCCGACTGCGGCGGGTGACAGGGTGGCGGCTGCGGCGGGGAGTGCGGTCCCCACGAGCGCCAGGACGGCGGCTGAGGCGGCGGCTGCAGCGCCCGCCGAAGTGAATCTTCGCGACATGTGCTCTGAGTAGTCCCCGTGTCGGCGCACCGTCAACGACGTACGGCCCCCCGGGGCCCTCCAGTCCAACAACCGCGATGCGTAAGTCCAAGTGGACAGTGTGCAGGTGGAGACGGGTGCAGCGTTCACTTCCTGACCGTCGCACCGACATCTGCGCCGGAGTGATCCGCCAACCACCGCTCCATCACGTCGAGTTGTGAAGAAGTCTCCATTCTGAGAGCGCTCTCAGCTACAAGTCTTGACGCTTGTCGCAGTCGTCGCAAGAGTGGTGCGCACCGCGGACGCCCCCGGCACCACCTGACCGCACGATCGCCCCGTCCGCGGCCCCCCACACCTCAGGAGTCCCCCCGTGATCTCGCGCAGACTGTTCCTGACAGGCGCCGCCGCCACCGCGACCGCGCTCACCTGCCCCACCTGGGGAACCACCCTCGGCCCCCACGCGTCGGCCGCGGCCGCCACCTGCGAACTGGCCCTGGAGAACCGGTCGTTGCCGGGCACGGTTCATGCCTATGTCACCGGGCACGAACAGGGCACCGACCGCTGGATACTGCTGCGGGCCGACGGCAGCGTCCACCGCCCCGACTCCCCCGCCGCACCGCAGACGCCGCTCCCGGTCGATTGCTCCATCCCGCTGAAGGCGGCGGGCGCCGGGCCCGTGGTACTGACGCTTCCTCAGATGTACGGCGCCCGCGTCTATTTCGTACGCGACGACACGCTGGATTTCTTCCTGAACCCCGGTCCCGCACTGGTCGAGCCGGCGTTCGCGACATCCACCGACGCGAACTACGGGCGCACCTGGTCGTTCTGCGAGTTCACCTTCGACCCGCAGCAGCTGTACGCGAACATCAGCTACGTCGACCTGGTCACCGCGCTCCCGATCGGCCTGACACTGGAGGGCGACTCGACGCACACGGTCGCACCGCTGCCGAACGGCGCCGTGCAGCGGATCGCCGACGGCCTGACCGCTCAGGCGGCCACCGACGGGCAGCCGTGGGACGAACTGGTGACACGCGGCGCGGACGGAAGCGCGCTGCGGGTGTTCTCGCCGCAGAACCTGATGGCGCCGTACTTCGACCGGCCTGACCAGATGCCCTTCCGGGACCTGTTCACCGCGCAGGTCGACCAGGTCTGGGAGAAGTACCGGAGTACGGATCTGCGGATCGATCTCCAGGGCGGGCGGGGCGTACGGACCGGCCGGGTCAGCGGCGACACCCTGACCTTCGACGGCGGCCACACGTTCACCAAGCCGGCGTCGAAGGACATCTTCACCTGCAACCACGGACCGTTCACCAACAACCCGGGCGACTCGGACGACAAGAAGGCGCTGCTGGCGCGCCTGGCCGCGGGCTTCAACCGATCCATCATGCTCTCCCGCGCGGACCAGCCGAACGGCACGACGACGGCGGACTACTACCGGGGTGCGGTGACGAACCACTGGTCGCGCGTGGTGCACGCGAACACCCCGATCGGGTACGCGTTCCCGTACGACGATGTCCGTCCCGACGGGCAGCCGGACGTCTCGGGCGCGGCGAACGACGGCAACCCGCGGCGGTTCACGGTGAGCGTGGGGTCCTGAGGCCCCGGCGGAGAACTGCGGGTGCCCCCCGTCCGGTCGCCGGACAGGGGGCACCCTCGCGTACGGGCTCAGCAGCCGCCGCAGTTGTAGTACGTCACGTCCCAGTGGTTGCCCTCGTCCGCGTAGATGTTCCCGGAGGCGGACTTGTACTGGGGGGCACCGTCACCGCGGAGCCCTATGTAGCTGAAGACACCGTGGACGTAGTTGGTGAGACAGGTGGACTTGCCGAAGTCGAGCTTGTAACCGTTCCAGTGCGAGTACGTACCACTGGCGTGCCCGGTCTCGGTGCCGCCGGTGATGTTGAGGGCACAGCCCGTGGCACTCCTGAGGGTCTGGGCGCCCTGCGCGGTGGCCTGGTTCAACTGCTCGAACGAGGTGCAGGTGGGGTTGTTCCGGTCGGAGCAGCCGCCCGAGGACGACCAGGTGATGCCGGACGCGCGGAACATCGACGTCGCCTGTGCGTGCGTGAGCTTGGTGACGGCGTGCGCCTCGGTGGCGCCGCTGCCGAGGGCTCCGACTCCGGGGGCGAAGAGGGCACCGAGGACGAGGACGAGGGCGGTCAGGACGGGGCGCAGCGTCATACGGGACACCATGGGGGGACTCCTCCTGCTCATGACAACTGGGGCAAGGAGATAGTGCCCGAGCTCTACGCGCGTCCGCCAGAGGGCCTCGCGTGACCGCGAGGTGAACGTCGCCCTTCCTGAAAAGAATCGGATGCTTGATGTTGAACTTTGAACAAGATGCGTCTACAGTCAATCTCGTTGAAGGTTAAACATCCACTTCGACCACCGCTCGATCACGTCCCCCGAGGAGGAGCCATGGCTCTGTTCAACCGCAAGTCCACCGCCACCCCGTCCACGCCCGCCACCGTCGCCGTGGACCCGGCCCTGGCTGCCCTGACCGGCGAGTACGCCATCGACCCGGCCCACAGCAGCATCGGCTTCACCGTGCGTCACGCCATGGTCACCAACGTGCGTGGTTCCTTCGGGGAGCACGAGGGCAGCCTGACGCTGGACGGCGCGGACCCGAGGAAGTCGGCCGCCTCCATCGACGTCAAGATCGCCAGCGTCGACACCGGTATCTCCGACCGTGACGGCCACCTGGTCAGCGGCGACTTCTTCGACGCCGAGAAGTTCCCCCTCATGACGTTCCGCTCCACGCAGGCCGAGCAGCTCGGCGGCGACACGTACCGGATCACCGGCGACCTCACCATCAAGGACGTCACGCGTCCGCTCGCCATCGACCTGGAGTTCAACGGCTCCGCCACCGATGTCTACGGCAACGAGCGCGTCGGCTTCGAGGGCAGCGCGGACATCCTCCGCTCCGACTGGGGCCTGACCTGGAACGCGGCGCTGGAGACCGGTGGCGTGATGGTCAGCGACAAGGTCAAGCTGAACTTCGACATCTCCGCGATCAAGGCCGCTCCGCAGGCCTGATCCCGGAAGTCCTCCGACCCGAGCGCGCCCGCCCTCCGTCCCCCCGCCGGGGAGGAAGGCGGGCGCTCGGCATTTCCTTCCGTCGCGACTCTGACGCCGTCCGGGCCGGGACCAATAGGATCCGCGGCATGGCCGAACCGTCCCACCTGCGCGAAACCCGGGCGTCGTACGACACCGTTGCCGTCGACTACGCCGAGCTCGTGCGCCCCGCGTTCGAGGGCGATCTGCTGGGGCGCGCGATGCTGGGCGCATTCGCCGAACTCGTGCGGGCCGCCGGTGGCGGCCCGGTCGCCGATGTGGGATGCGGACCCGGCCACGTGACGGCACATCTTCACTCCCTCGGCCTGGAGGCATTCGGCGTGGAGCTGTCGCCGGGAATGGTCGACGTCGCCCGGCGGGACCACCCCGGCCTCCGGTTCGACGTCGGGACGATGACGGCCCTGGAGCTGGCGGACGGCGAACTCGACGGCGTCGTCGCCTGGTACTCGATCATCCACACGCCACCGGAGGTGCTGCCGACGGTGTTCGAGGAGTTCCACCGGGTGCTGGCCCCCGGGGGCCACCTGCTGCTCGGCTTCCATGTCGGCGACGAACGACGGCGCAAGGAGGAGGGGTACGGCGGCCACGCCATGACCCTCGACGTCTACCTGTTGCCGCCCGACCGCATCGCCGAGTTGGCGATCCGCGCCGGGCTCGTGGTGCACGCCACACTGGTGGAAAGCGGGCGGGCTCCCGGGGCCTGCCTCCTGGTGCGCAAGCCGAGGAATTCGTAACCGCCGAACGGCAGCGGCATCGGATTACCGTCCGCCGTCCCGCTCGCAAGGGGACACGGGGAACAACACAGGATTCGCCCGGAAGATGACCCCATTGGGCTCTCTGGAGTCGCTGGCTGCCCGCACTCGGTGTGATCTGACATAGCGCACCGCAACGAGAGGCGGGCGCCGGACGGGCAGGCCCCGGGCTGAAGAGCCGGGCGGCCCTTGCCGATCGACACCGAGAAGTGGAGAAGTCAATGCAGCACAACGAGGGTCAGCGCGTGGAGTACCGGGACGAGAACAACAAGAAGTGCCAGGGCGAGATCACCAAGGTCAGCGGCACCGGCCCGGCGACGACGTACACCATCAAGAATGACAAGACGCACCGTGACGACAGGGTCCGGGAGATGCAGATCGACCAGAACCTGTAGCAACGGCTCCCCCGCTGATGCGCTGCCCGAGCCCCGAAGGCCGGGCTCGGGCAGGACGCTGACTCCAGCGAATGCAAGGGCGCCCGCGACCGCGGCGAAGCGGCTGTGCGGGCGCCCTCTGCTGCGCGGTGGCCGACGGAGCCGGCCGGTGCGCGGCAGTGACTCTCAGAAGCCGCCGCCACCGAAATCGCCGCCACCGCCGAAATCGCCACCCCCACCGAACCCTCCGCCGTCTCCCCCGCCGCCGAAATCGGACGCGTCGAAGTCGGAGCCGGAGTAGTCGCCACCGGCGAAGTCGCCGCCGCCGTAGTCCGCCGCGTAGGCCGGGGACGAGAGCATCGAACCGAGCAGGGTGCCGACCAGCAGGCCGGGAAGGATGCCGCCGCCGAAGTAGCCGCCCGCCCAGGGACCGTATGCCGGACCCGCCTCCCAGTACGGGCGACGGCCGCCGTCGCCGGTGTCCACCGTGCGGCTCAGCGGGTCCTCGCCGTCGCGCAGCCGGATCTCGTCCGCGCCGCAGACCGGGACCTCACGGGGCGTGCCGCCGGACGGGGTCCACATCGCGTCGGCCACCGAAGGGCCGTGGCGCGGGTCGAAGAAGCACGGGGGGCGGCGGTCCGGGAGAGGGCGGCCGGTGCGGCGGGCCTCCAGGACGGCCAGGGAGAAGCGGCCGTCCTCCAGAGCCCGGGTGACCCCGCGCACGTCGGAGGGGTGCCGGGCCTTGTCCATGGCCGACTTGGCGCTCTCGTACGAGTCGAGTGCCCGCTCGTAGTCCGCGCGCATCGCGTCGTCTGCGCCCGCCTCCGCCGGGTGGAAGTCGAGGCGGTCGAGGGTCTCGCCGTATGCGGTGATGTCCTCGTCCACGACGACCCGGAGCTTGTCGAGCGCCGCCCGTTCCTCCTCCGCCTCGCGGCGGCGGTTGCGGCGGACGATCGTGTACGCGGCCCCGCCGCCGATCACGGCGATCGCGCCGACGGCGATCAGTGCCGTCACGCCGGAGCCCGTCCCGGTCGAACCGCCGCTCCAGGAGGCGGGGGCGTGGCCGCGCGCCTGGGCGACGGCCTGGTCGACGAAGACGGTGAGCTGGGTCGCGGCGTCGGCATTCGTGCCGGGGGCCTGCAGCGCCGCGGAGAGATTCTGACGGGCCGCGACGGACATGACCGACCGGTCCGCGCCCAGCTTGAACGTGTCGCCGAGGCGGATTCCGTAGACGCCGGTGATCCCTGTGTCGTTGCGCAGCGTCCGCAACACCGTGGCCTCGGGAAACGTGGAGGTCCGCGGCAGCACCGCCACGAAGACCGGCTTGTCGGCGTCCTTGATCTTCTTGGCCAGGGCGTCGGCCCGGCCCGCGGACAGCTGGTCCGCCGCTGCCGGATCGACGTACACCGGTCCCTGACGGAGAGCCTGGGCCACGTCGTTGATCGTCGTGGCGTTCTGCGCGGTCAGAGCCATGGCCGGCGCGGCTGCCGACAGAATCAGCAGCAGGCCGGCCAGCAGGGTGAGGAACAGCCTGTTCCGCATATATCGAAGCTAACCCAGGTGGGCGACAATTGCTCCACCCTCCCGGGTGGGCCTGGTTTCCGCTGAACTCCCAAGGGCACATGGGCGCGAGCGTCGGCCGCGGCCCTCGCGAATCCCCCGCCGCAACGATCGTGAGGTCGTCCGCCACCTCGTACGGACCGGGCCCAGGACCGTTCAGCGGGGGAAGAGACTGCCCACCTCGGCCTCGAAGAGCAACTCCGGGTCCAGGTCCATTCCGGCGAAGTGGCCGGCCAGCTCCAGGGAGAGCAGGCCATGGAGGCGACTCCAGAAGGCCAGGGCGCGGCGCAGGGTCGCGGGTCGAGCGGTCGGGTGGCCGGCGGCCCAGGCGCGGTGGCCCTCCACATACGCGTCCAGGACGGCTTGCTCGTCTGTCGGGGGTTCCTCCGGGCCGGCAGCGATACAGGCGTCGAGCAGCGACGACATGATCTCCGACGCGATCGCTGTGACCTCCTGCGGTGCCTCGTAACCGGGTACCGGCGTGCCGTAGATGAGGAAGTAGCGGTGCGGGTCCTCCAGGGCCCAGCGGCGCAGTGCCTGTGCCAGGCCGGAGAGGTCGAGGTCGGCGGCACCTCGGAAGGTGTCGGCGAGGCTGCGGTACGCGTCCTTGATGAGTTCGGTGATCAGCTCGTCGCGGCCTGCGAAGTACCGGTACAGGGCCGGTCCGCTCATGCCCATCTGCTTGGCGATCGCGTTCAGGGAGAGCGCTGACGCGCCCACGCCCGCGATCTGCTCCCAGGCCCGCTCCTTGACCTCCGCGCGCACCTGCTGCCGATACCGCTCTCGGGGGGTCGCCGTACTCCCGGCCATGGGCGTCACCTCTCACTTCCTTACTCGTCACCGCATCACCCGGATGGTTAGAAGTTATCACTTACGGCACACCTCATCACGATCGAACGAACCACACGCTTGACACGGACCAGAGAAGAATTCACTCTAGTTACAGGTCCTAACAGAAGTGAGAGCCTAAAACACAATGGAGGTCGTGATGAGCACCGTCGAGCGCGTCGAGGTCGTCCTGCCGGGCAAGGTCGAGCCGGAGGGGCTGGAGATCCGCTACGGGCAGCCGGTACCCACGCCGGCCGCGGGACAGGTCCTGATCGGCATGGAGGCGACCGGGGTGTCCTTCGCCGAGCAGCAGATGCGCCGTGGCCGGTACTACGACCAGCCGCCGTTCCCCTTCGTCCCCGGATACGACCTGGTCGGGAGCGTGCTCGCCGTCGGCGAAGGCGTCGGCCCCGACCTGCTCGGCAAGCAGGTGGCCGCCCTGACCAAGACCGGCAGCTGGGCCAGCCACGTGGTGCTCGACGCCGCCGACGTGGTCGAGGTGCCTGCCGGTCTGGGCGCTGCGGAGGCCGAGACCGCGGTCGTCAACGGCATCACCGCCTGGCAGATGCTGCACCGCAAGGCGCGCGTACGCGCCGGACAGACCGTCCTCGTCCACGGGGCCAACGGCGGAGTCGGATCGATACTCATCCAACTGGCCCTCGGCGCCGGCGTCCGGGTCATCGGCACCGCCTCCGCCCGCCACCACACCGCGCTGCGCGCTCTCGGCGTGTCCCCCGTCGACTACCGGGGCGGCGACGTCCCTGCTCGTGTCCGGGAACTCGCCCCCGAAGGGGTGGACGCCGTGTTCGACCACGTCGGCGGCCGCAGCGTCGTCGACTCCTGGCGGCTGCTGGCCCCCGGCGGCACCCTCGTCTCCTACGGCAGCGCCGCCACCCGTGACGACGAGGGCTCGGGGCAGTGGCCCGTACTCAAGCTCCTGGGCCAGGTGTGGCTGTGGAACTGGCTGCCCAACGGCCGCCGCGCATATTTCTTCAACGTCTGGGCCGGCCGCGCCTTCTCCAAGAACCGTTTCCGGTCCCGGCTGCGCACCGACCTCACCCAGGTGTTCACGGCGCTGCAGCGCGGCGAGATCACCGCCCGGGTCGCCGCCGAACTCCCCCTCGCCCGCGCCGGCGAAGCGCTGCGCCTGGCCGAGTCGGGCACGGTCGCCGGCAAGGTCGTCCTCGTCCCGTAGCCCTTGTCCGCCACCACCCGACCGCCCCGTCACCGCGCACAAGGAGTGCCACCGTGCTCGTCTCCCTTCTCGCCAAGGCCGTTGCCCTGCCCGTCACGTTCGCGATCGGCATGTCGGGCGGCTCCCACCTCCCCGTGGAGATCGACGACCGGGCCCCGGTCATCACCCGTGACGACATCGTCATCCACGCGCCGCTGAACAGGATCTGGAAGATCCAGACCGACGTCGAGGCCTGGCCGACCTGGCAGCCCGATGTCACCGAGGCGGTCGAACTGACCCCCGGCCCGCTGCGGGCCGGCTCCGTCTTCCGCTGGTCGGTGCACGGCCTGAGCGACATCGACTCCACCGTCAAGCAGGTCTCGCCGCACCGCCGTATCGCGTGGGGCGGGCCGGCCCAGGGCATCACCGCGGTCCACGTGTGGACCTTCACCCCGCGCCGGGACGGCGTGCACGTCCACACCGAGGAGTCCTGGGCCGGAGCGCCTGTCGAGGCCGATGTCCCCGCGCTCCAGGCGGCATTGGATGCCTCACTGGACGCCTGGCTCCACAACCTGAAGGCAGAGGCCGAGAACTGACCGTGCGGGCGGAGTCCTGACCGCCCGGCCACCGGCGTGAATCCACAGGCATGGGCGGGCCCTTCAGGGTCTCTGTGCCCCTGAAAGCCCCGCCCAACTCCTGTGCGCCTCAGGCGGCCCGGTACGCCGCCTTCAGCTCGGCCAGCGCCCCGGTCAGATCGCCGGTGAGCAGCAGGTGGTCCGCGTCCGCGAACGGCTTGGACACCGCCGCGGTCGGGTTCCCGCCGGTCCTCTGCTGCACGAGCAGCCTGGCCCGGTCGACGATCGCCTTCCCCGCAGCGGTCCTGCCCAGCCCGGCCTTCTCCGCGACCTGCGCGGCGACCGTGAGCGCGGTGAGAGTCGGTTCGCCGCCGGCCGGGGCCTTCTTCAGCGTGGTCAGTCCCCAGCCGTACGGGAACTGCGGGTCGTACGTCGCGTCGCCGACGTTGATCGGCAGCTGCGACTCGGACTTCGGCCAGGTGACCGGCAGTTGTCCGGTGAAGGCGCGCTTCCCGTACAGCACGTCCGCCACCCCGTCGCCCTCGGTGCCGGGCAGCCACGACGCGACGAGTGCGTCGATGTCGCCGAGCCGGTCGCCGATGAGCTGCGGGCGGCCGGACACGACCAGGACCGCGCACTTCATCGCGGCGCAGACCTTGTCGATCGCGGCCTTGTCGGCGGCGGTGAGCTCCAGGTCGTTGCCGTTGCCGACGTCACCGATGCCTTCGGCGTACGGGGTCTCGCCGACGACCACGACTCCGACGTCGTAGCCGTCCGTGGAGGCGGAGGCGTCCTTGGAGTACGTGGCCGAGGCTGCGTCCTTCCTGATGCCGTCCAGGATCGTCGTACCCGTGGTGATCTTTCCGGACGAGCCCTGCCAGCTGACGGTCCAGCCGCCGGCCTGGTTGCCGATGTCGTCGGCGTTGGATCCGGCGACGTACACCTTCTGAGAGGCCTTGAGCGGCAGCACCGCACCGTCGTTCTTCAGCAGGACCTGCGACTTGGCCACCGCCTCACGGGCCACCGCACGGTGGGCGGCCGAGCCGACCCGGCCGATGTTCGTGGTGTCCGCGTACGGTTTCTCGAAGAGACCGAGCTGGAACTTCTGGGTCAGGATGCGGGTCACCGCGTCGTCGATCCGGGTCCGGCTGATCCGGCCCGCGGTGACCTCGTCCTGAAGCGTCCTGGTGAAGTCCCGGTACGCCGTCGGGACCATGATCATGTCGAGTCCGGCGTTGACCGACGTACGGACGTCGCTCGCGTAGTCGCCCGGGATCTGGTCGATGGCCTGCCAGTCGCTGATGACGAAGCCCTTGAAGCCCATCCGGTCCTTGAGCACGCCGTTGATCATCTCGGCGTTGGCGTGCATCTTCACCGGGCCCTCGTCGTCGCCGAGGATGTCCAGCGAGGAGTACGACGGCATGACCGTGCCGACACCGCGCTTGACGGCCTCGTCGAACGGGGCGAGGTGGACCGCTTCGAGCTCCTTCCGGGTGACCTTCGTGACGCCCTGGTCGATGGTGTACGAACCGGTGGTGGACGACCCGAATTCCGTACCGCCGTCGCCGACGTAGTGCTTGGCCGTGGCCAGGACCTTGTCGTTGCGGTCCAGGTCCTTGCCGGACGCGCTGCCCTGCATGCCCTGGATGACCGTCTCCATGGACTCGACGAGTGCCGGATCCTCACCGTACGACTCGTAGGAACGGCCCCAGCGCTCGTCGCGGGTCACACAGAGGCAGGGCGCGAAGTCCCACGGGATACCGGTCGCGCGGACCTCGCTCGCGGTGACCGCGCCGGTCGCCTCGGCGAGCTTCGGGTCGCGGCCGGCGCCGATGCCGATGTTGTGCGGCATGATCGTCGAGCCGATGACGTTGTTGTGCCCGTGCACCGCGTCCACGCCGTAGATCAGCGGGATCTGGAAGCGGGTCGCCCGCGCCCGGAGTTGGTAGGAGTCGACCGTCCTCGCCCAGGCCTCGGGCGTGTTCGGCGTGGGTACGGAGCCGCCGCCGGAGAGCAGCGAGCCGAGGTCGTACGTGGCGATGTCCCCCTGCGACTTCAGCGCGTTGCGCTCGGCCTGGGTCATCTGGCCGGCCTTCTCGGCGGGCGACATCCGGGACAGGAGGTCGGCGACGCGCTTCTTCACCGGAAGCTTCGGGTCGAGGTACAGGAGGCCGTGGGCGTCGATGACGACCTGCGGGTTCTCCTTCGGCGGCTTGGCGCCGGTCACGGTGAGTTCGAGCGGGATCGTCTCGGCGGACTCGGCGGCGCCGTCCTTCCTGGTGGCGACCGGGATCCGGTGCGAGGTCCCGGACGCGGTGCCGGCCGGGAAGGTGTACGTGCCGCTGACCGGCGTGTAGTCCGTGCCGGCCTCGGCGCTGCCGCCCTTCGTCTCGTACGCGACGGTGACGGGTTCCTCGATCGGTACGGAGCCGGTGGTGGCGACCGAGACATCGATGTCAGCAGTGCCGCCCTCCTTCACCGTATGGACGGCCGAGTCCGTGACGACGCTCGCCTTCAGTGCGGCATCGGCCTTCCCGTACAGCTCCACGCCGTCCATGGCGAACGAGCCGGGGGCGCCGGTCGGCAGTGTGACGGCGTAGCCCCACATCCGGTCCAGGCCGAGGACCTGGTCGATGCCGCCGACGGGCTGGTAGTCGGTGCGGTACACGAAGTCGGTGAACGGGATCTCGACCTGGTGCCAGCCCTCCCAGTCGTCGGTGAACGACGTGGTCCACAGCTCGGATGCCTCGCCGTGGGCGCCGCCGTCCTTGATCTCGAAGTTGATCCTCCTGCCCGAACCGGGCGGCAGCGGCGCGGTGTTCTGCCCGTACCACCAGAAGCGGATGCCCTTGTGGGCCGACCAGTCGTGGGCGGGCTGGTCGGCGGCGAAGTCGTGGCTGAGTCCGCCGTAACCGCTGATGTCGTACGTGCCCTCGAGGACCTTGGCGCCCTCGGGGGCGTCGGCACGCTCCTTGAGGGCCAGGGTGGGCGGGTCGTCGGAGTCGCCGCCCCAGGTGAAGATGCCGTCGGCAGGCTGGTTGGCGAACGGGACCTCGCCCTCGAAGCGGTCGACGAGGACAGGTGCCGGGTCGTCCGCCGTCGCCGCGGTGGCGCTCGGGACGGCTCCGGCGAGCAGGCCGGCCAGGACGGTGACGGCGGCGAGCGCCGCTGTCGTCGGTCCGGCCCGGTAACGGCTGTGCCGGCGGGTGCGTGAGGGCATTGCGGCTCCTTCGGACACGAAATCTTCTGTCGCAGCGGTGCGGTTCATGCGTCGCGGGTGAGACGGATGGTGTCGCGGTACCACTCGGCGCTGTCCTTGAGCGTCCGCTCCTGCGTGTCGTAGTCGACGCGGACGATGCCGAACCGCTTGTCGTAGCCGTAGGACCACTCGAAGTTGTCCATCAGCGACCAGGCGAAGTAGCCCCGGACATCGGCTCCTTCGGCGCGGGCGGCGGCCACGGCGGCGATGTGGTCGGCGAGGTAGGTGGTGCGGTCGGCGTCGTGGATCCGGCCGTCCTCGGAGACGGTGTCGTCGAAGGCGGCGCCGTTCTCGGTGATGACGGTCGGAATGCCGTAGTCCTTCTCCAGCCCCACCAGCAGATCGGTGAGGGCGGTGGGGGTGATCTCCCAGTCCATGGCGGTACGCGGCAGATCGCGCTCCACGCCACGAGTGACGGGCAGGCCGTCGGCGTCCAGCGGGGAGCCGTCCTCGGTGACGCCGGAGAAGAGCGTGCCGCGGTAGAAGTTGACGCCGAGGATGTCGATCGGGGTGGAAATGATCTCCAGGTCGCCGTCCTGGGCCGGGAGTTCGACGCCGCGCAGGGCGAGGTCGGCGACGACGTCCTCGGGGTAGGTGCCCTTGACCAGCGGGTCGAGGTAGAGGCGACGGCCGAGCCCGTCGGCGCGGCGGCAGGCCTCGGCGTCCTCGTGGCTGTCGGTCTCGGGTGTGGCGGTGCCGAGGTTGAGTGTGATGCCCAGTTCGAGCTCGTTGCCCCGGGCGACGGCGGTCTCGCGGATGTACCGGGAGGCGAGCCCGTGGCCGAGGAGGAGGTGGTGGACGGCGTGGATCGCCTCGCCGAAGTTCGTACGGCCGGGGGCCTGGCTTCCGTACGCGTATCCGAGCATCGCGGAGCACCAGGGCTCGTTCAGCGTGGTCCAGTGCCTGACCCGGTCACCGAGCGCGTCGTAGGCGAGGGCGGAGTACTCGGCGAAGCGGTAGGCGGTGTCCCGGGCCGGCCAGCCGCCCGCGTCCTCCAGCTCCTGCGGCAGGTCCCAGTGGTAGAGCGTGATCCAGGGAGTGATGCCCTTCGACTCCAGCTCGTCGACCAGGCGCTTGTAGAAGTCGAGTCCCTTTGCGTTGGCCGGGCCGCGGCCGCCGGGCTGGATGCGCGGCCAGGCGAGCGAGAAGCGGTACGTGTCGACGCCCAGGTCCGCGATCAGCTGCACGTCCTCGGGCATCCGGTGGTAGTGGTCACAGGCCACATCGCCGTTCTCACCGCGGACGACCATGCCCGGCACCCTGCAGTACGTGTCCCAGATCGACGGGGTTCTGCCGTCCTCGGCGGCCGCTCCCTCGATCTGGTAGGCGGCGGTGGCAACGCCCCAGCGGAAGTCGGCGGGCAGACCGTGGACGGGCTCGGCGGCAATCTCGCGAGCGTATCCCTGGGGGATGACGAGGTTCATGGTTCTCCTGTGGTGTGCGTGGGTCGCTACGAGCGGGGGGCGGCGGTGGCCGGCGCGGGCTGATGCAGCCAGCAGGCCACTGTTCGGGAGCCGTCACCGTCCGGCCGGGCCAGGACCGGCACCTGGGTGGCGCACGGATCGAGCGCCTTGCCGCAGCGGGGGTGGAAGGCGCAGCCGTCCGGCATCGCCGACAGATGCGGGGGCGAGCCGGGGATGCCGGTGAGTTCGCGACGGGGGCCGTGCAGCGCCGGGAAGGAGTGCAGCAGTCCGTCGCTGTAGGGGTGGCGGGGGTCGCGGTAGATGTCGGAGGCACCGGCCTCCTCGACGATCCGGCCGCCGTACATGATCGCGATCCGGTCCGAGAACTCGATCAGCAGCGAGATGTCATGGGTGATGAAGACGACGGAGAAGCCCAGCTCCTCGCGGAGCTTGACCAGTTGGCGCAGGATCTGGCGCTGCATGACGACGTCCAGGGCCGTCGTGGGCTCGTCCATGATGACGATCTCGGGCTCCAGCGCGAGCGCCATCGCGATCATCACGCGTTGCCGCATGCCGCCGGAGAGCTGGTGCGGGTAGGCGGAGAGCCGGTCCGCCGAGATGCCGACCAGGGACAGAAGCTCCACTGCGCGTGCGGTGCGTTCGGCCCGCTTCATCTCCGGGCGGTGGGCCTTGAGCACATCGGTGAGCTGGCTGTGGACCGTGTGCACCGGGTTCAGGGAGTTCATCGCGCCCTGGAAGACGATCGACAGCTCCTGCCAGCGGAAGGCACGCAGTTCGGGGGCGGTCAGGGTCAGCAGGTCGAGCGCTTCGCCGTCGCGCTGGTGGTAGTGGACCTCGCCGCCGGTGATCACTCCGGGCGGGGAGAGAAGCCGGGTGACGGCGTACGCCAGGGTGGACTTGCCCGACCCCGACTCGCCGGCCAGGCCGAGGACTTCGCCGCGGTGCAGGGTGAGGTGGATGTCGCGCAGCGCGTGCACGGCGTCGTCGCCGGTCCCGTAGTCCACGTGGAGTCCGCTGATGGTGAGGACGGGCTCGCTCATGGGCGGGTCTCCTTCTCAGGGGTGCCGGGACGTGCCACGGGGGTGAAGCCGACCCGCATCCGGACCTTCCGGGACGCGCCCGTCTCCGTACGCAGCCGTGGGTTGACGAACTCGTCGATGCCGAAGTTGATCAGGGCGAGGGACATGCCGAGCAGGGCGATGCAGAGCCCGGCAGGGACGAACCACCACCACGCGCCCTGGGCCAGCGCCTGGTTGGACTGCGCCCAGAACAGGACGGTCCCCCAGTTCCAGTTGGAGATGTCGGCGACGCCGATGAAGGCGAGGGTGATCTCGGAGAGGATCGCGAAGATCACCGTGCCCACGAAGCCGGAGGCGATGACGGCCGTCAGGTTCGGCAGGACTTCGAAGAGGATGATCCGCCAGGTGGACTCGCCGGTGGCGCGGGCCGCTTCGACGTAGTCCCGGCGGCGCAGCGACAGCGTCTGCGCGCGCAGGACGCGCGCCCCCCACGCCCACGAGGTGAAGGCGATGACGGTGGCGATCAGGAGGTCACCCGTGTCGGAGACGAAACTGGCGATGATGATGATCAGCGGCAGTCCCGGGATGACCAGGAAGACGTTGGACAGCACCGAGAGCAGTTCGTCGGCCGTACCCCCGAGGAAGCCGGCACTGACTCCGATCAGTACGGACAGGACGGTCGCGAAGATCCCGGCGACGAAGCCGACGACCAGAACGCCGCGGGTGCCGACGAGGATCTGCGAGAGAACGTCCTGACCGGTCTGCGTGGTGCCGAACCAGTGTGCTCCGGACGGCGGTTGGAGCAGTTCGTTGCTCATGGCGTCGGGGTCGTACGGGGCGATCCACGGCCCGATGACGGCGATCAGGACGAAGAAGAGCAGGATGCCGAGCCCGACGACGGTCTTGCGGCCGCGCAGGAACCGGAATCTGCGCTTACTCGGTGCCGGGGTCTCGGTCGTGTCGAGTACGGCGACCTCGGCGGCGGTGACGGCCATGTTCCTAGGCCTCCCTTCGGGTACGGGGGTCGAGGACCATGTAGATCACGTCGGCGAGGAGGTTCGCCGCGAGGACGGAGAGCGTGATGATCAGGAAGACGCCCTGCATCAGCGGGTAGTCCTTGGCGCCCACGCCCTGGAAGAGCTGGTAGCCGATGCCCGGGTAGGAGAAGACCATCTCCACCAGCAGCGTGCCGCCGACGATGAAGCCGAGGGAGAGCGCGAAGCCGGAAATGTTGGGCAGGATCGCGTTGCGTGCCGCGTATCCGAACATCACCCGGCGCTCGGAGAGCCCCTTGGCCTGGGCCACCATGACGTAGTCCTCGCTGGACACCGTCACCATCATGTTCCGCATGCCGAGGATCCAGCCGGCCACCGCGCTGAGCACGATCGTGAGCCCCGGCAGCGCCGCGTGGTACAGCGCGCTGGAGATGAACGGCCAGTCGAAGGCGGGCACCAGGGCGCTGTCGTAACCGCCCGCGGCCGGGAACAGCGGCCACTTCACGGCGAACAGCGCGATGGCGATCAGCCCCAGCCAGAAATACGGGATGGCGGAGATGAAGGTGGTGACGGGCAGCAGGCTGTCCATCCAGGAGCCGCGCCGCCAGCCGGTGAAGACACCGATGCCGGTACCGAGCACGAAGCTGATCAGAGTGGTGACACCGACGAGCGCGAGCGTCCACGGCAGCGACTGGGCGATCACCTCGCTGACCGGCGTCGGGAAGAAGGTGAAGGACAGCCCGAGGTCGCCGTCGAGCAGATGCGACCAGTAGTCGGTGTACTGCTGCCAGAGCGACTGCTGCTTGTCGAGTCCGAAGAGCGCCTTGAGCGAGGCGATGGCGCTGGTGTCCAACTGGCCCTGGAAGCGGGCCATGAGCGCCTGGACGGGGTCACCCGGCATCATGCGCGGGATCAGGAAGTTGATGGTGATCGCCGCCCACGCGGTGACCAGGTAGAAGGCGAGCCGTTGCAGCAGGTACTTCACTTCGCAGCCTCCTTCTCGTGGTCGCCGTCGTTGTCCGTGGTCTCCGCGCCGTCCGCGTACAGCCAGCAGGCCGCCCACTGGCCGTCCGCCAGGTCGAAGCGCGGCGGCAGTTCGGTGCGGCAGCGCTCCATCGCCTTCGGGCAGCGCGGGTGAAAGCGGCAGCCGGCCGGCGGGGCGATCAGTGAGGGCGGTTCGCCGCTGCCGGCCTCCTCCTGGTCCGCCTCGGCGACCACCCGGTCCGGGTCGGGCGCGGAGGCGATCAGCAGCTGGGTGTACGGGTGCGCGGGGCGCTGGGTGACGGTCTCGCTGTCGCCGCCCTCGACGATCCGGCCCGCGTACATCACGAGCGTGGTGTCCGCGAAGTAGCGGGCGGAGGCAATGTCGTGGGTGATGTACAGGATCGCCAGGTGGAGGCGTTCCTTGAGGTCCCGCAGCAGGTTGAGGACGCCGAGCCGGATGGATACGTCGAGCATCGAGACCGGCTCGTCGGCGAGAAGGACCTTCGGGTCGGCACCGAGCGCACGGGCGATGGCGACGCGCTGGCGCTGGCCGCCGGAGAGCTCGTGCGGGAACTTGTCCAGGTACTGCGCGGCGGGAGTCAGCTGCACCCGCTCCAGCAGCTCGGTGAGTTCGCTCCCGGTCGCCTCTCGCCCGTGGATCCTCAGCGCCCGGGTGAGGTGGTAGCGCACGGTGTGCACCGGGTTGAGCGACGCGAACGGGTCCTGGAAGATCAGCTGGACCTGACGGACATAACTGCGGAAGGACCGGCCACGGCCTGCCTTCACCGCCTGCCCGCCCAGCCGGATCTCGCCCCCGGTGAGCGGATACAGCTGGGCGAGCAGCCGGGCGACGGTGGATTTCCCGGAGCCCGACTCCCCCACCAGCGCCGTGACGGTGGAACGCCTCAGGTGCAGCGAGACGTCGTCGACGGCATGGACGGTGCGGCGCCTGCCCGCGACGAGGTCACGACCGGTACGCCGGACGGGGAAGTGTTTGGTGACTCCGCGCGCTTCGAGCACGACGTCGGTCTGATCGGTGGTGGTCATGGCCGGTCCGTTTCCCCGTACTTACTTCTTGGCGGGCTTGAGCTTCAGCACGATCTCCAGCGCGCTCGGCTGGGTGTGCTGCGGCGGGGCGTAGGGGTCGGCCTCGGTGGGCCAGCCCACCCAGTTCTTCGTGGAGTACTCGGCTCCGATGGGGGCGGCCGCCGTCGGGATCATCGGCGCCTGCTCGACCATGATCTTCTGCAGGGTGTTCATGGCGTCGATACGGGCGGTGTCGTCGGTGGCACTGGCGAAGTCCTTGAGCGCCTCGGTCGCCTCGGTGCTCTTGAAGCGGCCGAAGTTGCCGATCTGGGAGGCCTTGCCGATGGGCTGGAGCAGCGCGCCGTCCATGATGTTCTGGTACATGTCGTAGGGGGTCGCGCCGCTGTTGGTCCAATGCAGGGTGGCGTCGAAGTTGCCGTTGGCGACGTCAGCGCCCCAGGCCTCGGCGGTCTGCGTCTTGACCTTCGCCTCGATACCGAGCTGCTTGATGTTGTCCTTGATGATCGAGAGCCCGGTGATGTAGTCGTTCCAGCCGGCCGGGTCGGTGAAGGTGAGCTTGACCGGCTTGCCGCTCGGGTCCTTCAGGACCCCGCCGGCGAGCTTGAACCCGGCGTCGGCGAGCACCTTCTTGGCCCCCTCCACGTCCGGCTTGGTGGTGGCGCTCTTGTACTCGGGCGCGAGGAACGACTCACCGGCGGGCAGCGGGATGCCTGTCGGGTTGGTGATCTCCGGGTAGAGGGTCGCCTCGGCCTGCGTGTAGATCGCGTTGCGGTCGACGACCATCGCCATCGCCTTGCGCAGCGCCGGGTTGTCGAACGGCTTGCGGGTGGTGTTGAACCACAGTCCGTGGATGCCGAGCCCGGACGGGAACCAGAGCTTGTGGTTCTTCGGGTCCTTGGAGATGAACAGCTGCTTGTAGTTCGGCATGAAGACGAACGACCACTCGACCTTGCCGCCGGCCAGCGCCGTGGTCGCCGCGCTGTTGTCGTTGTACGCGGTGTAGCGCAGCTCCTTGACCCTGGTCGCGCCCTTCCAGTACGTGGGCGTGGCGGTCAGCGTGGTGGTCTGCGGGGTGAACGTCTTGAGCTTGTACGGTCCCGAGCCGACCGGCGTCCGGTTGGGCCAGGTCTCCGGGTTCTTGACGTCCTTCCAGATGTGCTTGGGCACGATGAACTGCTGGATGATCTTGTTCTGGTTGACGTACTGCGAGTCCTGGAAGGTCAGCACGACCTTCTTGCCCTCCACGCTGATCCCGTCGAACGGGATGCCGTTGCCGTTGAGCGCCGGGTGCTTCTTGAGCAGCTCGAAGGTGTACGCGACGTCCTCGGCGGTCAGCGGCTTGCCGTCGGCCCATTTGGCCTTGTCGTCCAGGGTGAAGGTGACCTTGGTGAAGTTGAGCTCCCACTTCCAGTCGCTCGCCAGCCACGGGTCCGCCTTGTCCGCGGGCCGGATCTGGTTCGTCATCGCCAGGGGCTCGTAGATCATGAAGCGGTAGCCGAGGGTGGCACCGGCCGAGGTGGACAGGAACGGGTTGCTGTTGTTCGTCTGCGGTCCGTCCGGCTTGCCCAGGGTCAGCACGCCGGAGGCGGCGCCACCCCCTTTGTTGGCACCCGAGTTGGCGGACGAGCAACCGGTGGCGAGAGCGACCACGACGGTGGCGAGTGAGAGCGCTCTCAGCGCGGGGTGACGACGTGCGGACATGGCGACTCCAGGAAGGACTGCGGGTCTGGGAGATCCGGGGAACGGGGGTGGGCAGCGCTCGGCGCGCCGTGTTCGGGCGGTGCGGAGTGGTGCGGGTGCTGCTGGTCGTGCCGGTGGTTCGCAGGTGTGCACGGGGAGGCGCGGGGTGGTACCTGAGAGAGTGGAACAACGGGAAGCGGATGGCCGGTCGGACCGGCCGGACCACTACGGCGCCGAGTGGCGCACGACCAGTTCGGTGGGCAGCACGACCGGTTCGTCCGGAACGGCCGTGCCACCCAGATGGGAGAGCAGCAACCGCGCCGCCGTCTCACCCATCTGACGAGTGGGCTGGCGCACGGTGGTCAGCGGCGGTTCGGTGTGCTCGGCCATCGGGATGTCGTCGAAGCCGACCACCGCGATGTCGTCGGGCACTGACCGTCCGGCCGCGCGCAACGCCCGCAGCACGCCTGCGGCACTGATGTCGTTGTGCGCGAAGACCGAGTCGAACTGCACGCCGTCGGACAGGAGTTGCTCCACGGCCTGGCGGCCGCACCGTTCGGTGAAGTCCCCCTGGACGACGAGATCGGTGGGCAGAACCGTACGGAATCCGTCCAGCCGGTCGCGCACGCAGCCGAAGTGCTGGGGGCCCGTGAGGACCAGGGGCCTGGTACGTCCTGCGGACAGCAGATGACGGGCGGCGGACGCACCTCCTTCGCGGTTGGTGGTCACGACGGAGGGGAACTCGGGGTGGTGGCCGCGGTCGTCGATCAGCACGATCGGCAGACCACCGCGGTGCAGTGCGGTGAGGTGATCGAGAGTGTTCTCGGGTTCGACGACGACGAGTCCGTCGAAGGCGCGCGCCGACACCTGGCTGGTGAAGCGCTCCACCGATTCCGCACCCCGGTTGCAGGTGAAGAGCAGCAGCCCGTAGTCGGCCGCTTCGACGGTGTCGACGACACCCTGGAGCACTTCGCCCATCCACGGCCAGGTGAGCGAGGGCACCAGCATGCCGACCGTACGGCTGCTTCCGCGGGCCAGTCCGACGGCGCCCGAGCTGGGTACGTAACCCAGCTGTGCGATCACTTCACGAACACGGGCGGCCGTGGAACCGTCCACTTCGCCCTTGGTGTTGATGACCCGGGACACGGTCGTCTTGCTGACGCCGGCCTCGCGGGCGACATCGGCGATGGTGACTCGCATCGGGGGCCTCCAGGGCACGGCATGACAGGGAGCTGAAACCGGTACCGCAACCGGTTCCGGAACCGGTACCGGCGTTGCGGCGTGAGTTAACCGCGCCGGAACAGTGCCGTCAATACTTCACGCCGACATTGGTCCGTACCCATATTCCAAGCAGGCGGGGCACGTTGTGTCTTCAAGTCATGAACGCGCACCCTCTTGACGTGGGCACCTAACAGCAGTTCACTCACGCCTCGATCGACGGCAACTCCCCCACAGCCCTGCCGAGAAAGGCAGCAGCCCATGATCAGATCAAGCAGAGCGGCCCGCGCACTGGTCGCCGCGGTGCTCGCGACAGCGGGTCTCACCGGGGTCTCGTCCGGCACCGCCCAGGCGGCCGCTGAGACCGTGAACATCGCGCTGACCACGACGGACGACGCCGGTGGCCGGCATGTCACCCGGGGCCTGGAGGCACAGACCCCGATTTCCTTCGGCTCCGGGAACGGTGGCGGCGGTACGAACATCACGGTCGACGAATCCACCCGCTATCAGACGTTCACGGGCGGCGGCGCCTCGTTCACCGACACGGCCGCGTACCTCATGAAGAGCAGCGGGGCGCTGACCCAGGCGACCCGCGACGCGACGATGAAGAAGCTGTTCTCCCCCACCGAGGGCATCGGACTCTCGTTCGTACGCAATCCGATGGGCGGGTCGGACCTCGCCAGGACCGGCTACACGTACGACGACATACCGTCCGGCCAGACCGACCCGTCGCTCGCGAAGTTCTCGATCGCACACGATCTGGCGGACGTGCTCCCGCTGACCAAGCAGGCCAAGCAGCTCAATCCGGCACTGACGACGGTCGCGTCACCGTGGACCGCGCCGGCCTGGATGAAGGACAGCGGCCGACTGAACGGCGGCTGGCTCAGGGCGGAGAACTACGGGACCTACGCCGACTACTTCGTGAAGTACCTTCAGGCGTACCGGGACCAGGGCGTTCCGGTCGACTACGTCACTGCGCAGAACGAGCCGACCTGCTGTTCCGGCTATCCGTCGATGAGCTGGAACGGCTCGGGGCTCGCCTACTTCACCAGGAGCGAGCTGCTGCCGAAGCTCCAGTCCGCGGGACTCGCGACCAAGGTCCTCGCCCATGACTGGAACTGGGACACCTACGACGCCTACGCGGCGGCCACCGTGGACGACCCGGCCGTGCGCAACCACCCCAACTTCGGCGGGGTCGCCTGGCACGGCTACGGCGGCGACGTGGCCAAGCAGACCACCGTGCACAACCAGTACCCGACGATGGACGCCTTCCAGACCGAGCACTCGGGCGGCACCTGGATCGCCGACCAGCAGCGCGAGGACATGCTCAACATCATCGACTACACCCGCAACTGGGCGAAGTCGGTGACCAAGTGGTCACTCGCGGTGGACCAGAACCGCGGCCCGCACAACGGCGGCTGCGGCACCTGCGACGGGCTGATCACCGTGCACGACGGGGACAGCAGGAGCGGCCAGGTCGACTACACCGTCGAGTACTACACGATGGGTCATCTGACGAAGTTCGTCCGGCCCGGCGCCGAGCGGGTCGCCTCGACCGCCAGCTCAACGGTGCCGAATGTGGCCTGGCGCAACCCGGACGGTTCGAAGGCGCTGATCGCCTACAACGGCGGCACGTCGGCGCAGCAGGTGACGGTCAACTGGGGCGGCCAGAAGTTCACCTACTCGCTGCCGGGCCGCACCTCGGCGACGTTCACCTGGTCCGGCAACCCGTCCGGCTCCACCGGCACCTCGGGCGTCTTCTCGGGCCCCGCGGGCAAGTGCCTGGACGTCGCGGGCGGCAGCAGCGCCGACGGGACGGCCGTCCAGCTCTATGACTGCAATGGCTCGGCGGCCCAGCGCTGGACGGTCGCAGCGGACGGTTCCATCCAGGCGTTGGGCTCCTGCCTGGATGTGACGTCCGCGTCGACGGCCGACGGAGCGAAGGTCCAGCTGTACACCTGCAACGGTTCGTCGGCGCAGCGCTGGACGTACAACGCCTCGACGGGTGACGTCGTCAACACGGCGGCGGACAAGTGCCTGGACATCACCGATCACTCGACGGCGAACGGGGCGCGCGCCCAGATCTGGACATGCACCGGAGCGGCCAATCAGAAGTGGCGTCTCCAGTAGGTGAACGAACCGGTCCGGGGCGGCCCCCCGCGACCACCCCCTGGGCCCCCCCCGACCCCCCGGCAGCCCCGTGGGCCCCCCCCCGACCCGGGCGGTCTCTTATAAACAAAACCGAGCCCACCAGAAAGGTG